>JBFYPO010000001.1:0-27239 GCA_041303215.1 Asinibacterium sp.
TGTTCCCATAACAGGTATAATATTAGCAGGATGTAGGTATAAAAAAGCCAATAAAATACCAACAACTGAAACTGAATGTGTTTGACTCAATTGTTCTGCTACTGTCAAAATTCTTTTATGGATATCAGTAGATCCATCTAATAATCCATTACCTAGAGGGGACCATGATTGAATTGCTATATTATTCATTTGAGCTTGTTCTAATATCCCATTATGATATGAATCCAGGTTTGTTGGTGAAATTTCTACTTGATGTTGATCTACTTTAATATGTTTATTTAATAGTTCAACCTGTTCCTTTGTAAAATTTGAAACGCCAAAGCTTTTAATTTTACCTTCTTGCTTTAAAGCAGTTATTGCGTTGGCAATTTCATGCACATCCATCAATACATCTGGTCTATGGATTAATAAGGTATCTATATAATCTGTATTGAAATGCTTTAATGAATTTTCGACAGATGCTTTTATATGTAATTCGGAAGCATCATAAGATTTTATATAATGAGCAGGTCTATTAGGGGACATCATTTTAATCCCACATTTTGTAATAAGCTTTAGCTGAGACCTTAAGCTTGAATTGTTTTTTAGTGCTGCTCCAAAATCTGCTTCTGTGGTATAATCTCCATAAATATCTGCATGATCAAATTCATTCAAATCTACTTCAATACATTGATGTATGATGTTAAGGTATTGCTCCTTTGAGAAGTTTGCTCCCCAGCTTCCCCATCTCATACAACCTACGATAGGCTTGTGTTTTACACGATGACTCATATGTTACGATTGTAATACAATTTACAACATTTTAAAAGTATAGACATAAAAAAACCGACGCTTAATAAGCGTCGGTTAGTATTGCAACGAGGTTGATTAATATCTGTTGTATTCACCACCACCATTACCGCCACGGTCACGGTTATAACCGCCGCCAGTTCCGCCGCGATTGAAACCACCGCCACCACGATTTCCACCACCACCAGCACCGTAAGGCTTCTTAGTGAAACTTCTTTCACCTTCTGGACGTGGAGTAGACTCGTTTACGACAATGTTACGACCTAACACTTCCGTGTCATGAAGTTGAGCGATAGCTGCGCGAGCTTCGTCATCATTAGCCATTTCAACAAAACCAAAGCCTTTGCTTCTGTTGTTGTTAAATTTGTCTGTTACAATTTTTGCACTTGCTACTGATCCAAATGGAGTAAACAAGTTCTCAAGATCTTCGCTAGTCATGTTCCAGCTAAGATTTCCAACATAAATGTTCATGTTCTTTAAAATTAAGTGATCTAAATACCAATCGAGACAAACTATCTCTTTTGGACTATACGAAGATAGGTATAATAATACCAGAAATACTTATTAAATAGGTAATTTAATAAATCTAGCCATAAATAGCCTCTAAAACTAACAAAAAAGCCTTTCTGAAGGTTCAGAAAGGCTTTTTTAAAGCGATTTGTACAAATTTAATTGTAATTCAAATAAGCTACGAATTAAGCTTCAGCGCCAATCTCGATATCGATTTCAGTTGTTTGACCGTTACCGAAGTCAATAGTTGCTTTGTAAGCACCTAATTCTTTGATATCATCTTGAACAGTGATTCTTCTTCTGTCAATCTCATAACCTTTTTGATCACGGATTGCTGCAGTTACTTGCAATGAAGTTACACTACCAAATATTTTGTTGTTCGCACCAGTCTTAGCTGTTAATTTAACAGGACTAGCAGTTAACACAGAAATTACTTTAGTGATCTCAGCTAACATAACAGCTTCTTTCTTCGCTTTCGCTTTTAAACGCTCTTCTAATTGCTTTAAATTAGAAGGTGTTGCTTCAACTGCATGTTTAGTTGGGAATAAGAAGTTACGAGCGTATCCGTTTTTTACGTTTACTAACTCATCCTTTCCACCTAAATTATCTACGTCTTTGATTAAAATTACTTGCATAATTGTTTTTTTAGTTCCCAAGAGCCCAGTCATAATTTACTTATTACTGTCACTCGCCTTGATGTTGTGCATCGCGAGATTAGGGATGGTTTACTAATTGTTCTATTTCAATAAATCTGTTACATAAGGCAACAAGGACATTTGACGTGCTTTTTTAACAGCGTCAGCCACCTTACGTTGATATTTAAGTGAGTTTCCACTTAAACGACGTGGTAACATTTTACCTTGTTCGTTAATGAACTTCTTTAAAAATTCGATGTCTTTGTAATCAACATACTTAATACCATACTTCTTAAAACGACAGAATTTCTTCTTTGGTTTTTCCTGTTTGATCGCTGTAAGGTATTTGATTTCATTCTTTGCCATGATGGTAAAAATTTAATTAAGCCTCTTGTGCTTTGTGAACAGGGAAACCGCCGTTTCTCTTAATGTGGTTGTACTCAACTGCGTACTTGTCAAGTTTAGTAATCATGTGACGCATAATTTGTTCGTCACGTAAGAATTGAATTTTCAATTTCTCGTTGATTGTTGCAGGTCCTGTGAATTCTAATACCCAGTAGATACCTGTTGTTTTCTTATCGATAGGATAAGCAAGTGATTTTAAACCCCAAGGATTTGAGGCTACAGTATCTCCACCATTTTCTTTGATGAAGTCTTGGTACTTTTTCTGAGCAGATTTAAAATCTTCTTCAGATAATACCGGTGTAAAAATCACCATTAATTCGTAATTGTTCATTACTTGAATTTTTTGGTTAAATAATTGGTTTTTCCCAGTGGACATCCTCCTAAGAGCATGAATCTGCCAAAACAGATTTGGGAGGGCGAAGGTAGGCTATTTCAGTGGATTTTCGGCAATTTTTGGCTTAAAAATCAGGGCGACAGGGAAATGATCACTAAAGCCGCCTCTAAATTGATCCCCATTCCATGTTCTCATAGGATAACCCTTATATTTTCCTGCTGATTCCACCAGCTCTTTTCTTTTATAAATAATTGATTGATAATTGTTTAGGTTATTTTTGGGTAGCTGCCAATTGGGGCTTAATAGTATTTGGTCAAATAGGTTCCAACTATCCCTAAAGGCTAAACTGCCAAGCCCATTCTTGTATAAGTTCAAAAATGGGTTGACCAATCCGAGCAATCGAACACTTTTATTGGTTGGATTGTCATTAAAATCACCCATGACAATCCAATGTGCATTGCTGTCCATGCGTTGAATGCTGTCCATGATTCTTTTGCAATTTGTGGCAGCCCATATTCGGTTCTTTCTTGCTTCGTTTGAGCCACCCCTTCTACTGGGCCAATGATTGACTAATATATAAACCCATTGTTTTTGTAACATGCCTTTTACGAATAAAATATCTCTAGTGGCATACTGCTGAAAATGCTTACTATCCTTTAGGGAAAATGTTTTGTATTGATATGGTGTAAATAATGTAGGTTGATAAATCAACGCCACATCGATACCTCTTGGATCGCCGGAATTAAAATGAATGTATTTATAATGGTATCTTCTGATGGCATCCGATTGAATCAATTTATCTAATACATATTGATTTTCAATTTCTGCCACACCTAATAAAGCGATACCAGACCTGCTGCCTAATTGTCCTAGTCCAAAAACCACTTTACTCAATTGACTTGTTTTGTGCGCATACCTTAAAGCGCTGTATCCCTTTGCTGCATTGGGTAAGAATTCCTCGTCGTTCACATACAATTGATTAGTGGTATCATAAAAGTTCTCGCAATTGTAAAATGCAATCACTTGCGTGTTTGCTCGAAAATGTAGTGCAATACTACCTATTAAGGATAATGCAATTGAAAGGCATTGGTGATAAGTCTGCATCCTATTTTTTTATAAAAATGCATGATTCATCCATTGAAGTAGTAAGTATTTGCCGAAGAATATGACCCAATTTTTTAATGCAATTTGTGTGCATGTATAAATCATATCAGGTTTGCTTTTTACTATTTGTTTATTTGTTAGTGTTGACTAAGCAACTCTATGGACAAATTGAAAATGCAGACGCGTTACCCAAACAATTTGATTTAATGGGGCAAGATCAATTGCAATGGATGCCCAATTTATTGCAATCGAGTAATGCCGGGATACATGACATGGCATTATACCAAGGGTTCGCATTGAATTGGACACCTAGGGGCCTTCCTCAAAACAGAGGTCATCGCATCAATGGCATTGATTGGAGTTCAAAATTAAGTGGGTGGGATCCGGGATTAAGTTATACAGGATTGTATGGAGGGATGAAAATAGAACAGATCGATCCTGCCTATGGAATAAGTGCGTTTGGATTAAGTGGTCAAGCAGGTGTTGGTTATAGTAGTACTAATCCATCTCTTTTTACTAGGTCAAAGTCGATAACGACCAGGTTGTCAAATGCAAATACGATGCAAGAAATTAGAATGCAATTTCATTCTGGGCGCATCAATAAAAACTACTGGATCAATCTTGAAGCGGTCTATCAAAAAACACCAACGGGTTATCTTGCAAATGGTTTAAAAGATAGAAAAGGTTTTTTATGGAGTGCAGGAAAAGCAATTTCAACCAACCAGCAATTGAGTTTTAGTTTTTGGTGGAGTCCAGTAGTACAAGGAAAACGAGCACCTGCCGTAGCGGAAATGCACCTACTTAGTAAAGATCCCTTATATAATCCAAGTTGGGGATGGCTAAATGGGCAAGCATTTTATGCAAATACAAAAAAGAGCAATGCGCCTGTGTGGAGTGTTCAATATGAATTTAAACATCCTAAAGGCAATACAATTCAACTCCAATTGGGAGGTGTTTTTGGAACACAAGCTTCAACTCAATTGGATTGGTCAAAAGCCAAAGATCCTAGGCCTGATTATTATAAGTATTTGCCAAGTTATGCAATAGACGAGGCATTAAAAAACACCTTAACAAATTGGTATGCGTCGCATCCTTCTTTCTTGCAAGTTCAATTTGATGCAATAGTCGAAAAAAATAGCGCAACAAAAAGTGGTGCTGCTCAATACATCCTAAATGAACGGGTGCAAAAACTACAACTATTTAGAGCAGCTATTAGATCGCATGTAATGATAGGGGCGAATAGTTATTGGTATGCTGGATTGAGGATGAATGCGGATAAGGTCAATTACACCAATCGGATAGCCGATCTTTTAGGCGGTAGTTTTTATTACAACTATAATACCTGGGTAAATGACGACGGGCTTGCAACTGCTTTTCAAAACGACATTCAATTGCCTGATCGTAAAATAAAATTGGGTGAAAATTGGGGCGCTAATTATGATTTATTGAACAAGTCTTTGCATGGCTGGACAGCCTTGGGCGGAGCTACGCCTGCCTTGGAATGGAGCGTAGGCGTGCAAATGGGGGTAGATCAAATGCAGAGAAAGGGCTACAATCAGAATGGATTATATCCGCATTTATCTAAAGGACTTTCCGAATCGGTGTTATTTCCTTCCTTGCAATACCAATCTACTTTAAGGTATAAGTTCAACGGAAGATGGTATTTAACCACCAATTTTTTTCAATCATGGGAAGCGCCAACTTCGAGTGATGTATTTATGAATCCATCGAGTCATGCGGTTCAAAACTCTTTTTTGTTGCCCTTAATTCAGTTGGGTACAGCAATCAAATTGCAAATGATGGGAAGTAATTTGAAAGCGAATGCGGCATTTTATATTCAGTCCATTCAAAATGAAAGTCAGTATAAATTTTTTTACCACGATTTCTACAATGCCTTTGTGGCTGCTAGTACTGGTCAAATGAAAACCTTGCATCATGGTTTCGAAACTTTTGTGGAAACCAATTGGTCAAGTCCAATTCAATTGAGTGTGGCAAATAGTTATGGTTGGTTTAATATAGTCAATCATCCTTTATATGAAATTAGGCTGTCAGATAATTTATATAAAGTACAATCAGGACAATTGTTGTTGAAAAATTTTCCTGCTACAGCTTATCCGCAAGCGGTACAAGCTTTCACGTTAAATTATCAACCCACTTATTCTTTTAGGTGTAGTTATTCGATGGTCTTTGCTAGTAGACGTGCCATCAGTCATGATCTTTTTAGGAGGAGTACTTGGACCAAAGAAAATGTAACAAATACGAGTGTCTGGGAAAATTTATCAAATGCTGTTTGGACGCCCAATCAATGGGTCACCAATCTAGTCCTCTCCAAAAGTTTTCAATTGCGTCCTGCTAAAATAACGCTTAGGTGCACGGGATCCATTCGTAATTTATTTGATGCCGCGATACCAAGTTTAATTTTTGAACAATCCAGGTATGATTATAAAAACTTTAATCATGAAAAATTTCCCACCAAACAACTCTATGACCTCGGCAGAACTTTTACGATAGGCTTTCAATTACTATTCCTATAAGCGATTTATTAATTTATCCATTTTTATTTATCAATTTATTTTATGAAAAAAAACCTTGCTTTTTTAAGTTCTTATTTGTGTTTTATTGGGATGGCTTGTTGCTGCATGGCTTGTTTTAAAAAAACTGCCTATGCCATTCCTATCGAAGATCAATGGACGGATAGCTTAATTAGTATAAAACAATTAAAACGTTTACATCAAATGGGGGAAGTGGAACGTATCAATCATGAATGGATGATTCAAGCCGTCGTAGTGGCCAACGATGAATATGATAATTGGTATAAATCCTTGGTGATACAAGATAGTACAGCTGGTATCATGCTCTTACTAGATGGTCAAAATTTATTTCAGGATTATCCTATTGGAACCCTCCTTAAACTAAGGTTGAAAAATCTACTTTTATCTGATTACCGCAGGATGATTCAACTGGTTGGCGCAGTAGATACAAGTTCGGGGAGTTTGCTTACGGGTGGCATCCCAGTGCCTCTTTTTAAACAACATATTCAAATTGTTCAAGACAATATCAACATCGTACCCTTGCAGGTCCAATTCAGGAATTTACACGATTCTTTACAAGGCAGATTGATTCAATTAGCAGGTATTGAATTTTCGGCAAATGATACCGCACAAACTTTTGCTGACAAAAAGAATAAAATTGGAGCCAGTAGGGCGCTGAAATTTTGCAGTGGGGGTACTATTTATCTTAGGACAAGTGGATATGCTGACTTTGCGGGTTCGCCTGTACCCAATGGGAATGGGATCATTGTGGGTGTGTATTCTGTTTTTAACTCCGAAAAGCAACTCATGCTCCGACATCCAGATGACATTTTGTTTACCCAGCCAAGGTGTTCTGGGGCTGCCTGGCTGAAAAATTAACGGTTTGGGCCTGCATTAAGTGGTCGGAATTGTCAGCTTGGCAGAACCTTGTCTTTGGTACTTGATTTGCAATAATGAGATCAAACGATATAATTATGCAAAAAGGTCAAATAAGAGTTCAGACGGAAAACATCTTTCCAATCATCAAAAAGTTCCTTTACAGTGATCATGAGATTTTTGTACGTGAATTAGTGAGCAATGCGGTAGATGCGGCTCAAAAATTAAAAACCTTAAGTTCAAAAGGCGAAGTAAAAGGCGATTTGGGTGACTTGAGGGTTGATGTTGTTGTAGATGCAAAAGAAAAAACAATTTCTATCATCGACAATGGGGTTGGTATGTCAGCAGAAGAAGTGGACAAATACATCAACCAAGTTGCATTTAGTGGTGCAGAAGAATTTGTAACGAAATACCAAGATGCAAGTATTATTGGTCATTTTGGTCTAGGTTTTTATAGTTCATTTATGGTGAGTGATAAAGTAGATATTTACAGTAAAAGTCATACGGATGCGCCAGGTGTTTTTTGGAGCTGTGACGGAAGTCCTAGCTACGAATTATACGAAGTAGATTATAACAATCGTGGTACTAAAATTGTAATGCACATTAATGAAGAAAGCAAAGAGTTTTTAGAGCCTTCTAGAGTGAAGTCGATTTTAGAGCGTTTCTGTAAATTTTTACCTGTTGCCATTTATTTTAAAGACGCAAATGAAGCACCAGTCGAAGTGAAAGACGGCGATGTGAAAGAAGGGGAGCCAACTGAAAAGCCCATTAATAATACCAATCCAATTTGGGTTAGAAAGCCGGCGGATCTTACGAAAGAAGATTATGAAAAGTTCTATAAAGAATTGTATCCATTTGGTGAAACACCATTGTTCTGGATTCACTTGAATGTGGACTATCCATTTAATTTAACGGGTATTTTATATTTCCCTAAAATCAAGCAGAGTTATGAGATCCAAAAAGATAAAGTACAGTTGTACTGTAATCAGGTTTTTGTAACGGACGAGGTGAAGGATATAGTTCCTGAATTCTTGATGTTATTACATGGCGTAATTGATTCTCCAGATATCCCATTGAATGTAAGTAGAAGTTATTTACAAGGGGATCCAAATGTTAAAAAGATCAACGCGCATATTACAAAAAAAGTAGCAGACAAATTAGAAGAGATTTTTAATAACGATCGAAAATCTTTTGAAGAGAAATGGGAGAGCTTGGGCTTGTTTGTAAAATATGGCATGATTACAGATGACAAGTTTTTAGAGAAGGCAAATAAGTTCTTGATCTTGGAAGATGCTGCTGAGGCGGGGAAATTCTATACTTTAGACGAATACAAGACGACTACAGAAGCCACTCAAAAAAACAAAGAAGGCAAGCAGGTTTTATTATATACCACCAATCCTGTTCAACAAGATGCATTTATTCAAGCAGCAGTAGGCAAAGGGTATAAAGTTGTTAAGCTTGAAACAATGGTGGACGCTGCCTTTATTAACAATGTAGAAATGAAATGGGAAGGAGTGCAGTTTGTTCGTGTAGATGCGGATGTAGTAGACAACTTGATTGATAAGCAAGAAAACGTGGATTCTATTTTGTCTAAAGAGGAAGTAGAGCAAGCTAAAAAATTATTTGAATTCCAAGTTCCGGAAATCACTTTGACGGTAGACGTGAAGGGGCTAAGTAAAGACGCTGCGCCTGTGATTGCCACTAGACCTGAATTCATGCGTCGTATGAAAGACATGGCAGGTATGGGTGGAGGCATGACTGCATTTTATGCGCAAATGCCAGATGAAGTTCAATTGACGATCAACGGCAATCATCCAATCTATCAAACTTTATTAAAAGAAACGGATGTTGATAAGCAACAAAAAACGGCAAGAAACTTAGCTGACCTTGCTTTACTATCACAGGGGTTGTTAAAAGGGGCAGAATTGACCAGCTTTATCAATCGTACAGTGGAGTTGACCAGTTCAAATTAGAGGTTGTTTTGTAAAGCAATTACATTCATATCATTGAAGCATACGCAAATCGCCCGAATTAATTAATTTGGGCGATTTGCTTTTAGGTCAATGACTTGTAATTGTACAGATTGATTTCCTTGCCATTCATTTAATTGCAATTGAAAAACAAGATCGAAAGGTTGGCCTGATTTAACTAGGTTCATTTTTTCCGGCATATTGTAACCAATGCCTCGGACAATTTGATTGCCTTGTGTTACACTAAAACTGATATGTGCTTCTTTGACTAGTTTTGAATAACCAGCGTCCCTTACATTTTTAGCGATAAAGATGGGGCGCATATTGTCTGGTCCAAAGGGTTCCATCTGGGCAATGATATTAAAAAATTGCATATTGATTTGATCTAAGGGGAGTATTGCATTGATGGCAATTTCTGGCACCAATTGTTCGGGGGTGATTCTTTCTGCTACTGCATTTTCAAAAGCAATTTTAAAAGCTTCTAATTGATCAATAGACATCGTCATTCCTGCTGCTGCAAAATGACCTCCATAGCCTAATAAATGCGCCCTACAAGCATGGAGTGCTTCGTATAAATTAAAACCTTGTACACTTCTTGCACTTCCAGAAACGATGTCCCCGTTTTGTGTTAATACAATGGTAGGCTTGTAATGTTTTTCTATCAACCTGCTTGCTACAATACCTACCACTCCTTTATGCCAATGGGGTTGAAATACAACAGTTGATTTTTTATAGAGATGGCTTGGGTCATTTTCTATTTCTGCTAAAGCTTCTTCTGAAATGGTGGTGTCTGCTTCTCTTCTATCTAAATTATCTTGTTGTAATAGGGATGCCACAGCTAGTGCGCTTTGGTATTCCTTTTCAATAAAAAGCTGCACTGCTTTTTTTGCATCATCCATTCTGCCTGCCGCGTTGATTCTTGGTGCTACTGCAAAAACTAAATTACTGATTCGAATAGGTCTATTTTGCTTTGCTAATTCTAGTAGTGCAAGTATACCATGACTCGGGTCTTCGTTTACTTTTTGCAAACCAAAAAAGGCCATCGTTCTATTTTCGTCTGTCAATGGCACAATATCGGCTGCAATGGCAGTAGCGACTAGGTCGAGGTATTGAAGGTAACTTGAGTCAGGTAAATTGTATTTTTCGGCAAGGGCGGTAATCAATTTAAACACCACGCCACAGCCACATAATTCTTTATAAGGATAATTGCAGTCACTTTGTTTAGCATTCAATATGGCTACTGCAGGCGGGAGTGTGGCATCTGGCAGATGGTGGTCGCAAATCACAAAATCAATACCTAACTCTTTAGCATAAGCAATCAAGTCGGTTGATTTAATGCCGCAGTCTACAGAAATAATTAAATTGATTCCAGTTGCTTTGGCATGATCAATGCCCATTTTCGAAACGCCATACCCTTCTCTGTATCGATGGGGGATATAGAAGTCAATATTTGGCCCTATTGATTTTAAAAATTGATATAGGGTTGCAACAGAAGTGGTTCCATCTACATCATAATCTCCAAAAACCATGATAGATTCATTTTGTTCAAAAGCTTTCATGATTCTTGCTACAGCTTTGTCCATGTCTTTCATCAACCATGGATTGTGTAAATGGCTTAAGGAAGGTCTAAAAAATTGCTTGGCTTTTTCAAAATCTTCTATGCCTCTTTGTACGAGTAGTTCGCATAAAATTGGATGTATTTTAAGTGCAGTTTGTAAAGCACTTACTTTAGCGGCATCGCCCTCCAATATATGCCAGCGTTTCTCCATTAATATTTTCTGTCAGTTGTGTAACGCACTAATTCTTCTAGTGCATCTCTTGTGATGGATGGTGGAAAGCTATGTAAAACAACTAAGGCCTTGTCTCTGTACTCAATCATTTTTTCATGCGCATAAGTAATGCCTCCTAATTCTTTCACATGGTCAATCACAAATTTAACTTTGCGTTTGTCGTTGTTGTTATTTTTAACAATATAAACAATTTCTTTTTTTAAAGCGGGGCTGCACTTTTGCAGAATATGAATCAATGGAAGGGTTAATTTTTTCTCTTTGATATCATTGCCTGTCGGCTTCCCAATTACATCGTCTCCGTAATCAAATAGATCGTCCTTAATCTGAAATGCCATTCCTACATAGTCTCCAAAGTCCCTCATTTTCTGAATTTGCTCCTGGTCTTGTGTTACAGAAGCGGCGCCTGCCGCGCAACTAGAAGCAAGTAAGCTTGCCGTCTTTCCGTTAATAATATCGTAATATACCGCTTCGTCAAAATTTAGATTCCTTGTCTTTTCGATTTGTAATAATTCCCCTTCACTCATTTTCTTTACTGCATTGGATAAGATCGTCAAAATTTCGAAGTCCTTGTTTTCTAAAGAAAGTAGAAGTCCTTTGGATAACAAGTAATCGCCTACTAAAACGGCAATTTTATTTTTCCATAAAGCATTGATCGAAAAAAAACCTCTTCTTTCTAAGGAGTCGTCTACTACATCATCGTGCACCAAAGTGGCTGTATGTAAAAGTTCGACTAAAGAGGCAGCACGATAGCTTGCGTCATTAATTTCCCCATTGAGTTTGGCAGACAACAAAACGAACATTGGACGCATTTGTTTGCCCTTTCTTTTGACAATATATTGCATGATACGGTCTAATAAGGAAACCCTACTCTTTACCGCATCTTTGAAATGCATTTCAAAACGCTCTAGTTCTTTGCCAATGACTTTTTTTGCTAATTCCATTTACGGATGCAATTTAACTTGTATTTAGGGAAGCGTTGTTATTTTTTTAAGCTATTTATGCAAGCATCTCAAAATGAAGTGCGCCAAAATTTTGTAAGGAAGAAAGCTTTAGGTCAGCTGCTGCCCAATGTTCTTGCTTGAGGGCCTCTGCTGCTGGAACAACTACACAAGTCATTCTTGCTGACTTCGCTGCTAACATACCAAAAAAAGAGTCTTCAAAGCAGATACATGCTAAAGGGGAAGTATGCAAAGCGCTGGCACAATCTAAATAGACTTGTGGATGTGGTTTGGCATAAGGCAAGTGTTGTGCGGAACAGCTGGCATGAATCAAGCTGCGAATGCCAAGTTTGTCTTTAACCCATTCAATTAATGCAGTTGGGGAAGAAGTGGCAAGGCCAATTTTAAACTCTTTTTCCATGAAAAACTGAAAAATATGTTCTACGCCGGGCATTAATGTCGCTTCTTGATCGATATACAACAAAGCTTGATCTACGACCCTTTGTTCTGCTCTGCCATATTCAGAAGATGGAATTTTGTATTCATGTAGCCAATGTGCAACAAATTCTTTAGACCTTAATCCAGTAGTCATTGCATACTGTGCTTCTGTTAAGCTAATCCCGTATTGTCTAAAGATTTCATTTGCAGCCTTATTCCAGAGGGGTTCGCTGTTGATCAATAATCCATCAATATCAAAAATTACGGCAGTCTTTTTCATTGTTTAAAGATACAATTTGTTGCTTAAACAGGAGGGGTCTTTTATAAGATTATGTAGTATATTGTGCGTCACAACAGAAGATGGCATATGCGTTTATTGGATTACTTAAAGCAAATTCGAATTTTTAGATCCGTCATTTATGGCGTCGTTGGATTGTTCACCTATCCTGGTCTTGCTTTATTTAATAAAATGAACATCGAAGGCACGGAGCACCTTGAAAATCTACCCAAGCATAATGTTTTGTTTGTCAGCAATCACCAAACTTATTTTGCAGACGTTATTACTTTTGTTCATATTTTCTGTGCCGTTAAATGGAGAAAGTTTAACCGATTGGGCATCCCTTATTATTTATTAAATCCATTTACCAATGTTTATTTTGTGGCTGCCGAAGAAACCATGAATGACAATTGGTTGACAAAGCTTTTTAAACTTGGAGGGGCATTGACAGTGAAGCGCACTTGGAGGGCAGAAGGGCAGGATGTACAGAGACAAAGAGATGTGGTAGATACACAAAAAATAGACAAAGCCTTAGCACATAGTTGGGTAATTACTTTCCCGCAAGGCACCACAAAGCCTTTTGCCCCAGGTAGAAAAGGTACTGCACATATTATCAAAAACAATCATCCTATCGTAGTACCTGTTGTTATCAATGGATTTTGGCGTGCATTTACAAAAAAAGGGTTAACGTATAAGAAAGTGGGAACGCCATTAACTATTCGTTTTAAGGCACCTTTGGAGATTAATTATGAAGCACCTGTAGAGGATATTTTAGAGCAAGTGATGGATGCAATTGAACAGAGTAAATCTTTCATGCTAAAGGGCAAGCACCATGAGCTGAAAGTAATAGAAAATAAAATATAATCTAATTTTTTATTCGCCTTCTTCCTTTATAAATAAAGCTTTTAATTCTGTTGCATCATCTGGCTTCATTTTACCAGCTAAAATTAATCGCAATTGCCTTCTTCTTAAAGCGCTTGCAAAGTATTTTTTTTCTTCTTCTGTTTCTGCAATAATTGGAGGTACTTTAATTGGCTGTTTTTGGTCATCTAGTGCGACAAAAGTAAAATAAGCCTCATTGCTTAAGACCCTAGTTTGTGCAATGATATTTTGATTCCAAACTTTTAAATGGATTTCCATTGAAGTGTTGAATGCCCTTGTCACTTTTGCTTCAATGCAAATAACGTTACCTAATTTAATGGGTGTCTTGAAACTAATATTATCTACAGAAGCAGTCATGGCTGCAGAATTACAATGTTTTGCTGCAGAAAGGTAGGCAGCGATGTCCATCCAGTACATCAACTTGCCTCCCATTAAATCACCATGCGTATTGGTGTCATTGGGTAAAACCAATTCGTTCATTGTTGTATAAGAGGATGAGGCTGTTTTTGCTTCCATGGTATCCATAAGATTTGAATACAAAGGTACAACTATCCACTTTACAAGTTCATTAGATGGTACAAGATTCCAGATTCCGTAAATAAGCTGGATCCACTGCTGCGCCAATACCTGCTGATTCGTCAATGCTTAAGTGCATGCCATTGAATTGCACGCCTCCAATAACAGGGTCAATGGTGTGTCCTATCAGGCAAGTGTCCATGTCATAAAAATGCACATTGTCCATAGCCATAGCAAAATGCATTTTTGCACTTAATGCTACCCTGCTTTCTAACATGCCGCCCATCATGCATGGAATATGATTTGCTTTTGCAAGGTCATGAATCTTAATTGCTTCATGTATGCCTCCGCTTTTTGAGAATTTAATATTAATGGAGTGGCATGCCTTATTTTGAATTAGTTTTCTGGCATCATGGTGCGTAAAGACAGATTCATCTGCCATGATTTTTACGGGAGATGCGGCACAAAGTGCGGGCAGAAAATCGTCATAATATTTGTGCATGGGTTGTTCGCAGAATTCAATATTAAAGGGGGCAAGTGCAGTCAATACATTCAATGCATCTTCAGGCGACCATCCTTGGTTTGCATCAATCCTGATTTGAATGGATGGTCCAATAGCAGCCCTAATTTGTCGAATGCGCTCCACATCTTCTTTAGGGGCTTTTCCTAGTTTCACTTTAATCATACGTACACCTTGTTGAACAAAATCAACTGCTTGTGCAGCCATTGTTTCCGGCGAACTAATTCCAATGGTTAAATCTGATTCAATGGGTTTTTGTTGACCCCCTAAAAATCGATAAAGCGGTTGCCCGGCTGCTTTTGCAGCAATATCATATAAGGCTAAATCAAAAGCACTTTTTGCGGTATAATTGCCTGCAATAACAAGGTCTAATTCTTTAAGTCTTTCTGTAATTTCCAATGGATTTTTACCTTTCCAAAATGCGGCAAAATCTTTCGCATGATGGTAGCAACTTAATTGTGTTTCTCCTACAATCATGGGGAAGGCAGAACATTCTCCAATACCAACAATACCTTGGTCTGTTTGTATTTGAATCAATATATTTTGTGCATATTCCATGGTGCCCGTTGCAATAGTGAAAGGAACCATTGGAATTTTATATTGGTAGATAGTGGTGGATAGTATTTTCATAATGGCCATAAATATACTCAATTTGAACAATTTGCCCTTAGGGATTGTTATGATAAAAATCACACGACATGGAAGGTTTAAAGCAAAGAAAAGTATTGTTATTAGGGGCTACAGGAGGGATTGGCGCGCAGTTGGCAACCTTGTTACACGGAAGTGGAGCGCAACTTTGGTTAGCAGGGAGAGATGCTCAGAAATTAAACCAACTGTCCTCCAGTTTAAACCTGGCGGCGGATCGCTTGTTTCAAGTGGACCTTGCGGATGCTTTTGCAGTGCAACAATTCACCCAACAACTCAGACAATTAGACTTTGCCTTTGATATCTTTATCAATGCAGCGGGTATTGGCATTATCAAGTCATTCGATAAATTAACTACGGCAGAAATGCAACAGTCTTTTCAAGTAAACACTTTAAGTAGTTTTGAAACGATTCAAGCAGTCTTGCCTAAAATGATGGAACTTAAAAAAGGATTGATTATAAATATACCGGGTATTTTAGGTAAAGTACCGATGGCAGGGGCAGCGGCTTATTGTGCAAGCAAATATGCCTTAGTGGGCATGATGCATTCTTTAAGAGAAGAATTAAAACGCACCGAAATCAGAATTACACAATTGTATTTAGGCGGGGTGGATTCGCCATTTTGGGATACAATCGACTTGCGTGTGCAAAGAGATAAGATGGTAGTTGCCGAAGAAGCAGCAAGAGCTATCTGGTTTTTATGCCAACAACCAAGCTCGGGTGTGGTGAGTGAAATGGTGTTACAGCCCTTTAATCACCAAGCGATTTAAACTTTGTGGACTAAAGTTTTGTCCCGATATTTGCGATACGAATGAATGTTAGCATGAAACTATCTTTAAATAATACACAGAACGCTTTTGCGTACAAGTCGAATACAGATTTAAGAAAAGCAAAATGGCTTTTTACTGTGATTCAAAATCCATGGATTGTTTCATTGGGGACAAGGTTAACACCCATGTTGATGAAGTCTGGCTTGCCGATCAATGGCATCATTCGTAATACCATCTTCAATCAATTTGTAGGCGGTGAAACCCTAGAGGAGTCAGCTAGAGTTACAAAAATGTTAGGCGCTTACGGCGTTCAAGTAATCTTAGATTATGGTGTAGAAGCAAAAGAAGGTGAGGAAAGTTTTGATGCGGTGACAGATCAATTTATTGCAGCTATTGAATTTGCGGCTACTCAAGATAATATTCCATTTGTGAGTGTAAAGTTGACTGGACTTTCAAGTATGCATTTGTTAGAGCGTCTAAATGAAGCGCCAAGACTTCGAAGTGGTGTACATGATAGTGAATCCGACGATGCAGCATGGGGCCGTTTACGTGAAAGAATGTATGCGATATGTGATGTGGCAGAAGAGCATGGCGTTGGTATTTTAATCGATGCAGAAGAAACATGGATACAAGACCCTATTGATCGATTGGCGATTGAATTAATGGGCATCTACAATAAAGAAAAAGTGGTCGTGTATAACACTTATCAATTATACCGCTCAGATCGTTTACGTTTTTTACAACTATCTCATAAAATCGCACAAGAAGGCAATTTTATTTTAGGTGCCAAATTGGTTCGAGGTGCTTATATGGAAAAGGAAAGAGCTAGGGCAACACAGATGGGTTATCCATCACCGATTCAAAAAGATAAAGCAGCTACAGATAAAGATTTTGACGCAGCTGTGGCGTATTGTTTAGAAAATATTGGTCAAATCGCTTTGATTTTGGCTTCGCACAATGAGTTAAGTACGATGCAATGTGCTCAATCTATGCAACATAAATCTTTAGCGAACGACCATCCACTCATCCATTTCTCACAACTTTACGGCATGAGTGACCACATTAGCTTTAATATGGCTGCTGAAGGGTATAAGGTGAGCAAATACTTGCCTTTCGGGCCATTACAAGATGTTGTTCCTTATTTAATGCGCAGGGCTCAGGAAAATTCTAGTGTCAATGGGCAAACGAATAGAGAGTTGCTCTTGATTAGGCAGGAAATTGCCAGAAGAAAAGCAAAATAATCCAATATTTAGCCCTCATGTTGTAAATTGCAGCATGCAACAATATCTACAATTAGTCCAACATATTATTGACAACGGTACCGTGAAAACGGATCGTACTGGGACAGGTACAAAAAGCTGTTTTGGCTACCAAATGCGTTTTAATTTAGCAGAAGGTTTTCCTTTGGTGACCACTAAAAAATTGCATTTAAAAAGCATCATTCATGAATTGTTATGGTTCTTGAAAGGAGAAACCAATATTCAATATTTAAAAGACAATGGAGTGCGCATTTGGGATGAATGGGCAGATGAAAATGGTGACCTTGGTCCTGTCTATGGAAAACAATGGAGAAGTTGGGAAGCGCCAAACGGAGTGGTGATTGATCAAATTGCAGATTTGATTCAACAAATCAAAAAAACACCAGATAGTAGAAGATTAATTGTAAGTGCTTGGAATGTGGGTGACTTATCAAAAATGGCATTGATGCCCTGTCATAATATGTTTCAGTTTTATGTAGCAGATGGCAAATTGAGTTGCCAATTGTACCAAAGAAGTGCAGATGTGTTTTTAGGCGTTCCATTTAATATTGCCTCTTATGCATTATTAACAATGATGATTGCGCAAGTTTGTGATTTAAAATATGGCGATTTTGTGCATAGTTTTGGAGATGTGCATTTGTACAATAACCATGTGGAGCAAGCGCAATTACAATTGAGCAGAAAACCTTTTCCGCTGCCAACAATGAAAATAAACCCTGAGGTAAAAGATATTTTTGGATTTACATTTGAAGACTTTACTTTAGAAAATTACGAATGTCATCCAGGTATTAAAGCACCAGTTGCAGTATAATTATAGTAACATGAAAGTATCCTTAGTTGTAGCAGCCTCAGATAACCACATGATTGGAAAAGACAATCAATTGCTTTGGCATTTGCCTAAGGATATGAAATTTTTCAAAGATACTACATGGGCCATGCCTGTGATAATGGGTAGAAAAACTTTTGAGTCATTGGGAAAGCGCGTGTTGCCAGGAAGATTAAATATCATATTAACAAAACAGACAGGCTTGAAGTATGACCATACAGAAGTAGTGGATTCTTTAGAAGCGGCAATTGCAATAGCAGCAAAGGAACAGTATGCCGAAGTTTTTGTGATTGGAGGCGGTCAAATTTACCAAGAAGCAATGCCAATTGCGGATACCATCTATATGACTAGGGTGCATACGCAAATTGAAGGGGATACAAGCTTTCCAGCAATGGATGCGGAATGGGAATTAATGTATAGTTACCCAAATCAAGCAGACGAGAAACATGCATATGCATTTGACTTTGAATGCTGGAAAAAGAAATAGATGGGGTATTCAACACCAATAAAGTTTTTTAAATACCTGCATTATTATTGGGCAGGGTCTAATTCAAAAGGACATGGCATTCACTCTCCTTTTGTTTTTAAATTAATTCAAGAACAATTGAATGGTGGAGTTGAATCTACTGAATTTGAAAAAACAACACCAGCAATGCGTCAATACTTGCTGGAGATTGAGCAAGCGACATTGAATCAATTATCAAATAAGACAACTCGACTCATTGGACGTTTGCTCTCAGGTTTTCATCCAACTAATTTTTGTATTCTTTCAAATACAATCAAAACAAATCGTTTAGCTAGTCTGCAAAGTATCGATTGCGCTTTTTTAGTCGCTAGTGATTCCCTTGAGGTTATTTTGCATCATGCCAATAGTGCATTTCAAAAAATGCATCCAGCTGCATGGATGATTGTTCAAGGTATTCATTCAAGTGCAGTAATGGAGACTGCATGGGAAAGGCTTAAAAAAAATGACCAAGTAAGATTGACTATTGATTTATTTTCGATAGGTATTTTGTTTTGTAGAAAAGAACAAAAAGAAAAAGAACATTTCATTATTCGTTATTAATTAAAAAAACACCCATCCATTCCATTGTTACCAGAAAAATTCATAGCGTCATTGGCAGGACTTCCTGGATTTGATTCAGCCGAATTTGTGCAAACGCATCAAACACCTGCTGATTTTACCTCGCTAAGAATCAATCAGTATAAACCATTTGATTTGGCTGCTCATCCTTTTATGCATGAGTTACAGCCTATGGCATGGTGTGCTCAAGGTTATTATTTAAACGGAAGGCCAAGTTTTGTATTAGATCCATTATGGCATGCAGGCGCCTATTATGTGCAAGAGGCAAGTAGTATGTTTTTACAATGGATCATTCAACAACTGACTGAACCTGATCAATATTATAAGGTCTTAGACCTTTGTGCTGCGCCAGGGGGGAAGACAACTTTACTTGCCAATGCATTTAAAAAGGGGTTGGTTGTTGCCAATGAGACCATTAAATCGAGAAATGCCATTTTAGAAGAAAATTGTATTCGTTGGGGAAGCGATCATATTGTGGTGACTCAAAATGATCCAAGTCATTTTAAAGCGTTGCCTAACTTTTTTGATTTTATAGTGGCAGACGCGCCATGCAGTGGCAGTGGTTTATTCAGAAAAGATCCTCAAGCCATTAAAGAGTGGAGCGAAGAAAACGTATTGCATTGTAGTCAAAGGCAAGAACGTATTATTGAAGATAGTATCACTGCTTTACAAGAAGGCGGTTATTACATTTATTCCACTTGTTCCTATTCTTTCGAAGAGGATGAAAAAATAATGGATTTTATTGCTGACATGGATGGAATGAAATCTGTTGCTATCGAACTGCCTGATCACACTGGCATTGTTTTGACAGAAAGTCCAAAACACCAGGCAACAGGGTATAGATTTTATCCAAATAAAATAAAAGGAGAAGGATTTTTTATTGCTGTTTTTCAAAAACAAAAAACAACCGCAACAAGTCAATTTTCAACACCATTTCAATTTACCCCTTTTGCCAAGAAAGAGTTGGCTACTTTAGCAGCTATTTATCCAATCCCGGATGCGATGCATTGTATTCAACATCAGGAGGAGATCATTGCATTGCCAGCACATTGCTTGCAAGATTTACAAACAATCCGTGCGCATTTATATGTTAAAAAAATGGGCATGAGACTAGGCGTGCTCAAGGGCAATGACCTTGTTCCTGCACATGATTTAGCAATGAGTCAATGGGAGACAATGCCTTACCCAGACCTAGCAATAGACCTTCCTGAGGCTTTGCAATTTCTCCGTAGAGCTGATTTTACTTTGGATGCGCCTAAAGGATGGCATAGCCTTAGCTATATGAATTGTCGCCTTGGTTGGGTAAAAATACTACCCAATAGGCTCAATAATTACTATCCTAACTCATGGAGAATATTGAATTACTGATTATTACAAATTACAATAATTTTTAATTAATAATTTTATATCTTTTTTTGCATTTAGATTTTGTAAATTTGTCCTCCTTGAAGCAGTTTATTTTATACCTGTTCCTAGCGTTTGGGCTATTTTCTCAAACGGATGTCCTTGGGGCAAAGGCTAAACAAGTGGCTAAAAAAAGTCAAGTTGCCTCCAAATCTTCTAAAGCTTCCCAAAAAGGCAAAAAGCCAACGCCTAAGGGTAAAAAGAAAAAAAGCACAAGCAAGTATTCAAAAGGTAAAAAGAAAAGCAGTACCAGTAAGTATAAAAAACCAATTGTTAAAGTAGCACCTGTAGTGCGTACAGCACAATGGGCAATGATTGCGCAAAATAAAGAACAAACAAGAATAAAAGACAGTATACAAAAAACGAACTTTGTTCATGTTCGCACGACAGAAAATGAAGGCTATTTTGCAAGTTTCTTTTCCAATCAAAAAAAGGCAGCTTCTTTTCAAACGCTCAATGGCACTGCAGCAGTGTTTAAAAGTATGAGTGGATGGAAGGATAATAAATTTTATATTTTGACCAATGAGTTGCCCGTTGGCACGATTGTACGTATAACCACATCAGATTTCAAAAGTATCTGTGCAAAAGTAATCAACGCATTGCCTGAGGTAGGAAATGCGATTCAATATCGTCTGAATGACGCTGCTGCAGCAATTTTAGGCGTTACGAATAAGACTTTCCAAGTATCTGTTACCTATTAGTAGCTTTAAAAAAGAAGTATGAAATTAAAATGTATCGCTAGTTTGTTTTTCATCACAACTACTTTAATCAGTTGTGCCCAGCAATCTAATCAACAAAATGAAAAAAATCAAAATGCAGTGATGGAGTTGACAGTAGATGCTGCTAAATTTAGTAAAGCCATTGCTACGCCAGGCGCTCAAATTTTGGATGTCAGAACTGCAGGCGAATTTCAGTCAGGGCATATTGCAAATGCTTTACAAGCAAATTGGATGGATCAAAATGAGTTTAACAATAGAACACAACATTTAGATAAAAATAAAACCGTCTATATTTATTGTCAATCTGGTGGGCGTAGTGCTTCTGCTCAAGAAGCCTTGATGCAAGCGGGTTATCAGGTAGTGAATCTTGAAGGAGGAATGAGTAACTGGAAAATGCAACAAATGCCAGTAGAAGGATCAGGCAATGCAGTGGAGATGCGCGTAGTAGATTTTAAAAAATTAATTCAAAGCAATGCGTATGTATTGGTTGATGTAGGTGCAACATGGTGTCCGCCATGTAGAAAAATGCAGCCCGTAATGGATGCATTGAAGCAAGCGCCACCTAAGCCTTTTTATTTCTTAGCGGTAGATGGTGGACAAGATATAGAAGTGATGAAATCTATACAAGCAAGTGAGTTACCTACTTTTATTTTGTTTAAAAATGGAAAAGAAGTTTGGAGAAAAGTGGGTATTGCGCCACAGGCAGATTTTGAAAAAGCCTTTTCTTTATAACGGCTTATAACCTCTTAGAAAGTCTGCAATAGGCATTCTCTTTTTACCTTCCCACTGAATATCGTTCAGTTGAATGTACCCATTTGCACAAGCAAATCTAGCATAGGTTTTCCCGTCTGTTACAAAACTGCCTATTGCTTCTTTGGGTATTTCAGGAAGGATCGAAGTGCTAAATAGTTTTACAATTTTTCCGTCCACTTTTGTCAAGGCGCCAGGGAATGGGGCAAGGCCTCTAATTAAATTGTGCACTTGATCAACTGGCTTTGTCCAATCGATTGTACAATCTTGCGTAAATAATTTAGGCGCATGTTTCAAATGCGTTGCGTCAGCTTGAGGGGTAGCTACAATCGATCCTGCAATTAAGCCGTTTAAAGTTTTTACTAAAGTGGTCGCGCCTACTTCCATCATCGTATCATGTAATTCACCGGCTGTCATCGTTGGGGTGATGGTAATTTTTTCTTGTAATAAAGTATCCCCCGTATCAATGGCATGTTGTAATCTAAAGGTGGTTACGCCAGTTTCTTTTTCTCCGTTTATAATTGCCCAGTTAATTGGAGCTGCACCACGGTATTGAGGCAATAAAGAACCATGTACATTTAAGGTTCCCATTGGAGGGAAAGACCAGATAGATTCAGGTAACATTCTAAAAGCGACCACTATTTGAATATCCGGTTGCCAAGCTTGAATCTGTGCAAAAAAATCGGGAGATTTTAGTTTTTCTGGCTGTGCGATGGGTAAATGATGCTCGAGTGCAAATTGTTTAACCGCACTTTGTTGGAGTTGCATGCCTCTTCCTGCAGGCTTATCGGGCGCCGTCACTACGCCAACTACATTCATTTTGGCTTCTAACAAAGCTTTCAAAGACGCAACAGCGAAAGCCGGGGTTCCCATAAATACAATTCTTGGCTGGTCATTCATAGCGCAAAGTTAACTAGAATTTAGTACTTTTGCCCTTTGCACCTCAAGTGCTTTATTTAAAAAAATCAATATGCAACAAGTAAAAAATGGGGATACCATTCAAGTGCATTACCACGGTAAATTAACGACTGGTGAAACATTTGACTCTTCTGAAGGAAGAGCCCCGCTAGAGTTCGAAGTTGGGTCTGGTATGGTAATTCCTGGTTTTGATAATGGTGTTTTAGGAATGACAATCGGAGAAAAGAAAACAATTCATATTCCATTTATGGAGGCATACGGTCCTAAACAACCAGAAATGATTGTGGAGTTCCCAAAAACACAATTCCCTCCAGATTTAAATCCTGAAATTGGTATGGCACTTACTATGAACAATGGTCAAGGTCAACAGTTTCAAGTGATCGTAGTAGAAGTGAAGGAAGAAGTGGTGGTTTTAGATGCCAACCATAGTTTAGCTGGTCAAGACTTGACTTTCGATCTTGAATTAGTTGGGATCACGCCAAAGTCGACTATCATTATGCCATAAACAAAAGTTAAAAGCATTTTTATAAAGGCATTCAGTTGATTCTGGATGCCTTTTTTTATACCTTCACTTTGTAAAATTTAAACTATGGAATGGAATGCATTTGGTGTAGCAGAGCGATTGATGCGGTATGTACAAATTGATACACAAAGTGATCCCAATAGCACAAGCTTTCCTTCGACAGAGAAGCAAAAAAAATTAGCTCAAGTTTTACTAAGTGAATTAAAAGAGATTGGTTTAGAGGATGCCACAATGGATGACAATGGGTATGTAATGGCGACTATTCCTGCAACAGTAGCTGCTGAAAAAATTGCAGCCCTTCAATTGCCCATTATTTGTTTTTGTGCCCATATTGATACGGCTCCAGATTGCAGTGGCACCGATGTAAAACCTATTTTGCACCAACAATATACAGGCGCACCTATTGTGTTGCCAGATGATCCAAGTCAAGTCATCACCATCGAAAAATACCCCTACCTTAAAAATTTTATAGGAAAGGAAATTATTACAGCAAGTGGTCATACTTTATTAGGGTCAGATGATAAAGCAGGCGTCGCGATCATTGTAAGTTTGGCTGCTTATTTAATGGCCAATCCAACCATTCAACATGGACCAATTAAAATTTTATTTACACCGGACGAAGAAGTAGGAAGGGGCGCAGATTACATCGACTTTAAAAAATTAAATGCCGATTTTGGCTATACATTAGATGGCGGTGCATTAGGATGTTTTGAGATGGAAAGTTTTAGTGCAGATCAATTGATTTTAACGATTGACGGCGTGATGGCGCATCCTGGCTCGGCAAAAGGAGTGATGCAAAATGCAATTAAAATTGCCGCGGATATTATTGCAGCTTTACCAAAAGAGACATGGTGTCCAGAACATACAGAAGGGAAGCAGGGCTTTGTGCATCCTACGCATATTGAAGGTGGAGCGGAGCAAATCAAAATTGAGTTTTTAATTCGTGACTTTGATACCGCAAATTTAGAGCGATACGAAACCCGCATTTTGGAAATCGCAAACGAAGTGGTGCAATCAAATCCAAATTACAATCGGGCTAAACTGCAAATACAAGTGAAGCATCAGTACCGTAATATGAAAGAGATCATCGATCAGCATCCAGCGATGGTTGAACTGGCCCTTTCAGCATATCAAAAAGCAGGCATAGTGCCAGTGATAGAGCCAATTCGTGGGGGTACGGATGGAAGTAGGATGAGTTTTATGGGCTTGCCTACAGCTAATATTTTTACTGGTATGCAGGCCATTCATAGCAAGCAAGAGTGGATCGGTGTTAACGATATGCAGCAGGCAGTGCAAGTATTAGCCTATATGGTAGAAATAAATTAACTTTAATCTATAAATACTAATCCTATGTTGATTTTGTTACAAGTAGCAGCTACTAAAATTTCTTTATTTAGTTTATTGGAAAAAGGTGGATGGATCATGTATCCATTGTATGTATTATTAGTGATCGCGATTTACGTGTTCATTGAAAGATTTTTAGCCATAAAGAAAGCAGGACAAATGGATCCTCAATTCATGAAAATGATTAAAGACCATATTTTATCTGGCAATATAGCAGCAGCAAAAGGTTTAGCAAAAAACACACAGAATCCGGTGGCGAATATGATTGAAAAAGGAATCATGCGTATTGGTAAACCAATTGATGCCATCGAAAAAAGCATGGAGAATGTAGGTAAGTTAGAAATGTATTCAATGGAAAGAAATTTAAACATTCTTTCTTTAGTTTCTGGAATAGCGCCGATGTTTGGATTTTTAGGTACGATCATCGGTATGGTCCAATTGTTTTATGGCATTGCTTCTACAGGAGAATACACGTTAAATACTATTGCTGGTGGTATCTATACAAAAATGATCACTTCTGCAACAGGATTGATTATTGGTTTGATTGCTTACGTGGGGCATAATTTCTTGACCACGCAGATTGACAAGACAGCTAATAAAATGGAAAGAGCGAGCGCAGATTTTTTAGATATTTTACAAGAACCAACTCAAGCTTAATCTAGCGTTTATGAATTTAAGAAATCGTTTTAGAAATCATCCAGAGCCCCACACGGGCGCATTGAATGACATCTTGTTTATACTCTTATTGTTTTTCCTTATTGTGTCTACATTGGCAAATCCTAATGTAATTAAAGTGTCTAATCCAAAGGCAGCAAGTGATACCAAGGCAAAACAAACTGTCGTTGTGACGATTGATAAAGACCAGCATTTATTTATTGGTACTACCCCAGTTGGATTAGACTCTTTGTCTACTCAATTACAGCTATTCTTGGCGAAAGAAACGGAAAAGCCATCTGTTGTCATCAATGGAGATAGTGTTGCCAATTTAGGGGTAACCATTCAGGTGATGCAGATTATCAAATCACTTGGGGCGACACCAGTTGTTGCAGTCGACCCGGCAAATTAAAATAGTAATTTTATCTTGGTTTTAAGCTAGCACGAATCATTCTGTCTTTTCCAAAAAGATCTTCTCTGAGTTCTGCATGAAAATGCATTTCCTCTAATAATTTTACGAGGGCCTCACCTTGGTCATAATGAATTTCAAAAAACAATTGACCATTCGGGGACAAGTGTAATTTTGCAAGTCGAGCAATGGCTTTATAAAACAACAAAGGGTCTTCGTCGGGAACAAATAAAGCAAGATTAGGTTCATGCGCTGTTACTTGCACTTCCATCTGATTCATTTCCTGTAAAGGAATATAAGGAGGATTACTAACGATCACGTCATATTGGTCCGGCAAAAAAGCAGTATCTAAAATATCTAATGTTGTAAAATTTATTGCTACGTTTTGTGCACTTGCATTCTGTGTAGCTACTTTTAACGCATTGGGGCTAATATCAATAGCAGTTACCTTTGCCTCAGGCAATGCTTTTTTTAAGGAGATAGCAATACAGCCAGAACCTGTTCCTATATCTAAAATACGCAGGGCCTTCCCTTTTATTTCGGCATAATCAATCACCCAGTCCACTAATTCTTCTGTTTCAGGTCTAGGGATTAATACATTTTCATTCACTAGATAGGCGGCGCCCATGAACCATGCTTTACCTGTGATGTATTGAATGGGTTTGCCAGATAACAATTCGGCAGCTCCTTTTTCAAATGCTGCAACTTGTGTAGCGGGCAGGTCACTATCTTTATTTAAAACCTGTTGAAGTTGGTCCCATCCTGTAACATGTTCAATTAAAATAGATAGGATAGGGTTGAGCTCAACTATATCATATTGATTTGCCAACTGTTTTTTCAAAACTTGTTTGATGTCGTTTAAACTCATAGTGCAATGTTACAAATGATTCATCATTATGAACTAGCTTTGCCAAAAATTAGCCCTTTTTTATTTTTCATGGATCCATTTTACTATTATACCATCGAGCAGCCTTCTGTGGCTGAATTCAAAGATAGAGGTAGTAAATTTTTGGCTTATGCCTATCCTGCTAAAGACATTGATACCTGTAAAAAAATCTTGGCACAATTAAAGAAAGAACATGGAAAGGCAGTGCATCATTGTTTGGCGTATCGCCTGGGTGTGGATGGTTCCACTTTTAGGGTGAGTGATGATGGGGAGCCATCAGGATCTGCTGGTAGGCCAATTTTAGGACAAATTGATAGTAAAGCATTAACCAATGTGCTCGTAGTGGTGGTGCGTTATTTTGGAGGCACTTTATTAGGCGTGCCCGGATTGATCAATGCCTATAAGTCTGCCACAGCTATGGCCTTGCAACTTTCTCCTATCCTTAAAAAAGCCATCGAAATTCCGTATGAGCTGAATTTCGATTACCAGCAAATGAATGAAGTGATGATGATTGTAAAACACTATCAATGTTC
>JBFYPO010000002.1:0-5324 GCA_041303215.1 Asinibacterium sp.
TATTGCATTGCTTCTAGTACCACTGTTGGTAAGGGATCCGGTTGTTGAGAAGGTAAAATCAATAGGTCAATAGAACGATAAAAAACATCCATTTCTTTTACCAGACCTACATAAAAAACACGGCCTTCCAATAATGGATCACGCAATTGTGTTTTTAATTGATCTAATAAATATTCATAGCCAGGGAAAGGATCTCCTGCCATTAAAAAATAAATTGGCGGTAAAGTCCCCTGGTCAGTAGAAGCCGCACCAATTTTAGCATTGGACTTATTTTGTAACAACAAAAGCGGACGCGCCATCTCTACAAAATAAGATTGCCCTTTCCAATAATGGATTCTTGCCGCCATTCCAATCACTAAAGCATCCGCAGGAATCCCTAACTTCTTTTTAAAATCAGGTTCGCTAGAGGCTTTGACAGGTTCTATGCCATTGTAGATTTGTACCATTTTATTGGCCGGTACAGCCTGCTTCCAATGTTGTTCAACTGCTTTAGAAACCACCAATAATTGATCTGCTGTAGCCCTAAAACGTCCTGCTAAAAATCGATGCAGGAAAGCAGGCTTTTCAATGATCTCATGAATATGCCAAATATGTTTTATCCTATTTCGACGGGCCACAAACCCACCAATCAATACTGCTGCGGTATTTGAGTACACTACATCAATATGGTGTGATTGAATAATGGAAGATAAAATGCGATAAGCGACACGCCATTTTTGAAAACGATTGATGATGCCGGAGAGATTAAAATATTGACGACGAATTATTCCCAGGTTCACAATGTGCACATCCACCCCCATCTGACTAAGACTTTGCTCGAGTGTACCTTTGTTTGAAAGCACCACTACAGGAGTATGTCCATTTTTTTGTGCAATCGCCACCGTCTGTAAAAATATTTTACTGGCGCCATAAACATCCGAAGAACTATGTAAAAATAAAATGCGCATTAGCCTAAACGAGATTTAATCACACGAGCAGGAACACCCGCAACAACAGAAAATGGAGGTACATCTTCATTCACTACACTACCTGCTGCAACAACAGCACCTTTGCCTATTCTAACCCCTGCAAGAATCACTGCATTGGCAGCAATCCAGCAATCATCTTCAATCACTACTTCCATTTTAGCCACTCCTTGTGCTTTGATAGTGATATTCGGATTATCAAATACATGGTTTTCGGCATAAATACTTACACGAGGTGCCAACATTACATTGTTACCGATAGTGATTTTACCAGAACAACCGATATAATTATAAGGACCAATATTAGAATGATTCCCCATCACCAACCCATCTCCAATTGGACCACCATATATATTAGAGGGACGTATGATCGCATACTTACCAATACTTACTCGATCTCCCAAATGAATACCGTTTGTTGCAAGACAATTAATCTCTGCACCATCTTCAATAATTACTTGTGCCCCTAGGTGTAAATTTTTTGGATAACGGATGGCAACCTGTTTGCCAATGAATAAGGTTCCCTTGACAGAGCCCATCCAAAATCGACGCACCAATCCTCTTACAAAAAAGAATGCCAAATAATAAAAAGTCAACCCTTTATTATGGAGCGACCAGCCTTCGCCAAATCTATTGGAACTACTTGTAGACATGTGGTAAAAATAAACTAAAAAACAGCAAGAATTAACAACCCTGCATCAATTCATGTATTTCTTGGGCCGCTTTATGCCAACTAAAATGCAATTGACGGGATTGGCCTTTCTCAATCAATTGTTGCACCAGCGCTGGGTTGTCAACTAATTGCAACATAGCAGAAGCGATAGAAGCAGTATCATATGGATCAAAAAACAATGCAGCATCCCCAGCCACTTCTGGCAAAGCAGTGGCATTGGCACAAATTAAAGGCAGTTTAAAATGGAAAGCCTCTAAAACAGGAAGGCCAAAACCTTCATTTAAAGAGGGCAAACAATACGCAAATGCATGACTATAAATAGTGGCCAATGCATCGGCCTCTAAATAACCTAAGCGCACTACGGCCTCTTGCAATCCATGTGCAGCAATGGCTTGCTCAATCGCAGGTGCATCGTTCAATTGCAATTTCACCGGGGTATTGCCCACTAAGACTAATTTATAGGTAGGGTGTATTTTATGAAACTGCGCAAATGCTTCCACCAATCGAGCTAAGTTTTTTCTTTTCTCCAACACGCCCACATGTAAAAAATAAGGCGCTGCAAAAGGGCGAGGGCCAATGTTGGGGTTAGGAAAAGATTTAGCAGCTTCTAAAACCACTTTCATTTTATTTGGGTCAAAAGACGCATTTGCTAAAATACTTTTTTTGGCATGCTCGGTAGGCACAATCAATAGATTGGCTTTTTTAGCAGCAGGTACCCCCACCAAGTGAAACAGTTTAAGCCAAAGAGGGTGGTAATGCGCTGGACTCTCCCAAAAAAAAGCATCATGTAAAACGGCAATTGTTTGTAGACCCATTTTACAATAAGGCACAAAAAAATCGCTGCAAAACAAATGGGTTACTCCTTTGCGACGCGCTAACAAAGGCAATTGTACTTGTTTCCACCAAAAAAAACGAAGGTGTTCCAATGCTTTTAACCCTTTGTGCTTGCCCCGATAGACTCCACGGGCATTGTCTAATAAAACCAATTTCACCTCTGGCATTTGTTGCCAAGCATGGATCAACTCTGTTAAATAAGTACGCGCACCTGTTTGGGCAATGCGCAGGTCTCGGGTGTCTACCCCAAGCACAATGGACTTATTTGAGTTGTCTAACATGCTGCGAAGATAAAAGAGATTAAATAAACAGATATATTTGTTTATGCAATACCTGGTTTTTATTTTTCCTTTACTATTTGTAACGAGCTTTTTAATAGGCTGTTACAAAATCTTAAAGGGTGACCCCAATGGGTTATTTATATTTTTAATCGGTGGTTTGCCCTTTTACGCAACCAGTTTGTCCACCTTCTTTTTAATGGGGGGCAAGGACATCATACCCATTGTTCAAACCACCAAGGAGCTCGTTATTGTATTAAGCTTAGGCAGTTTATTGTTACAAAACAATGCCCTCTTTAAATGGACTTTACTAGATCGATTGATTGTGGTATTTTTTATATTTAGTAGTGTCTATGTTTTTTTACCATTAGGACCGAATGGTTTTTTACAAAGGGTCTTGGCATTTAAGGGACTTAGCTTTTTTCCATTGGTCTATTTTTGTGGCAGACTATACCCATTGCATAAAACACATCTAGCAAAGTATTTTAGTTTTATACTGGCCTTAACCATAGCAGCGGCTGCTTTGTCCCTAGGAGAGTATCTTATTCAAACACATTTGCAAGCTTATACCGGCTATAGTGATTTAAACTATTATGTATACAAACAAGATCCGAGTGGTAATTATGGCTTGAGCTGGACTTTTGAAATTGAAAATGGCGCTAAACGATTTGCCTCTTTCTTTTCTACGCCATTAGAACATGCTGCCGCCACTATTGTTGCCTTGGCGATCATCGCGGGCTTGTATACCGAAAAAAACAATCAACTCTTTTTATCTAAGTTCGGATGGATTGCTTTATTGGCTACAGTAGCCTCTATCTTACTCTCATTATCAAGGGCTGCTATCTTAAGTTATTTTGCAGTGATTTTAATTTATAGCTTCATTACCAAGCGAAGAGAAATCCTGTCTATCTTTTATTTGTCTATCGTACTATTTGTGCTTTACTTATTTAGTTTTAGCAGCAAGGATATACAAGACTTTGTGATGGATACGATTACTTTTAGCAATCAATCCAGTGTGGGGCATTTGGTGGAATGGCTTGCTGGTGTTGAGTCCATGATTGCCAAACCTTTGGGTTTAGGACTGGGGGCTTCTGGGGGCATTGCAGCCAATGAAGGGGATGCGGTAGGAGGAGAAAACCAATTTATTATTGTAGGGGTACAAATTGGTATAGCAGGATTGCTATTGTATGTATGGATACATTTTTACACGATCTATTTGGCGTATAAAAATTACAAACGATTAAAAGGCAAGGAACAAAAAATTGCGATGACTGTTTTATTAATTAGAGTGGGTATGTTCTTACCTATGTTCACTTCTAATTTAGATACTTATATCTATATCAGTTATATCATGTGGTTTATGACAGGCTTATTAGGCAATATCTTATCTAAACCAAATACCGAGCTTAAACATAAAGCTGTTTAAGTCGTTGGGGTTATTAAAGCCAAGTCCTGATGCGTCAGCAGGTTGAGTCCACTGATAGTTAAAGGATTTTTTATAAGCGATGCTACTACTCAATACAACTCTTTTAAAAGGATGGTCTGCTATTAAACGTAAACCAAAGTCCACCCATTTGGTTTTAGCAGGATTGGTGAAAGCTAGATTGTTTTCATAATAATCTCCATTCTGTGTAACCCAATCTAGTTGAATACCATATTGTTGCAATCCATTGAATTTACTTAGTCTAAAGGTTTGCGCATTGGCCCCTTGTCCAATAGGGGCACCCAGAAATTCTCCTAAATGGGTATAACCCTGAATTACCAAACCATGTCCATACCATTCACCTGCACTTAATAAAGGCCAGGAAGGAGGTTGTTGCATGCGTGTATACTCTGATATCAATTGCCAGTAATTTGTCTTTTCTGCATTTACTTGGAACAACTTACGAACTCCTAAAGTATAGGCCCTAGAATGATCTAATCTTTGAATGGCATCTCTAAAATTATAAAACGCATCGTTTCTCCCCCATTCTATATAAAATTCTGCGTTTGCAGGTTGCATTAAATACCTAATAAAAATGTTGCCATATTGATCTGAATAATCTTCTGTAGATTTTAATAGATAGTCACTAAATTGTGACACATCATTAACTCTTGATATATTATTGAAAACAAGATTCCAATTTGAAAGATCTTTCAAAATAATTTCTGGTTGTTGAACTGTTCTTGATAATCCTATACTTAGGCCTTTCAACCAAAATGGTTTAAAGGAAACTGTTGCCCCATTAAAGTATCTACGTCCCTCTCTTGATGAAAAAGGATAATCTGCAACACCTTGATATAGAGAAGAAATTGGATCTAAATAAGCGGCCACCCACTGCCATTCAATATTTCCTATGGGAGTTTTAAGGGGACGTCTACTATTAAAAGTTAAATGAGCAAAACCTGGTGCGTGTCCACTCATTAAGAGCGGATTGAACACCGAAGGTCCCCAACTGATATTTTCTGTACTTATCCCAATAGAGGCAGGACCCGCATTAAGGCGAACGCTTGAATTGCCCCAAAATAATTTGTTGTAATTGGTGGTTTGAATATTGTTGCTGAAACTTTTATTCTGCGCATGCACCCATTGAG
>JBFYPO010000003.1:0-7840 GCA_041303215.1 Asinibacterium sp.
TTTGGATCGATAACTGCGGCTACCCCTGCTTTTTGACAGCCGATAAAATAACTAGCTTGTGCTAAGGTTTTGTCGTAAACGTGTTGGAAAAACATAATAAATTATTTTTATTGAATTAAAATTACAAAAACACCATCCAATGGATTCAGACTTGATGTCTTCTTACAACAAAGATGGGGTCAATAAGACGAACATTTGGTGACAAATATCACAAATCTCACTTTTATTTAAGGGATCTTAAACTAGGAGGGCATTGTCTTTATCTGAGCTACGCCAGAATCAATTGCTGCTTTTGACACAGCGGCAGAAACTGTTGCTAAAAGCCTGTTATCGAATGGTTTAGGTAAGATATAGGTTGGTCCAAAAACTATAGGCTGTCCCCCATAAATAGCTACTACCTCTTGAGGGACTGGCAACTTGGTTAAATCTGCCAATGCATGCACTGCCGCTAATTTCATCGCTTCATTAATTTTAGTTGCTCTTACATCTAAAGCCCCTCTAAAAATATAAGGGAAGCCTAACACATTATTTACCTGATTGGGATAATCACTTCTGCCGGTGGCAAAAATAATATCAGGCCTAGCAAGTATGGCTTTTTCGTAACTAATTTCTGGATTCGGATTAGCTAATGCAAAAACAATGCAATCCTTTGCCATAGATTGAAGCATCGCTTCGTTTAAAATATCTGCCTTAGACAAGCCTAAAAACATATCAGCCCCTACCAACACCTCTTCTAATGTAGTATTAACGGGCATTTTTTGATTGGTGAATAATTTTTTTCTGCCGTCTAAATTATCGCGATCTGCATGTATTAATCCTTTTGAATCAAACATGAACAAGTGCTCCCTTTGCACACCCAAAGCTAAATAGATACTTGCACAAGAAGTAGCAGCAGCGCCAGCTCCATTAATCACCACCTTAATTTCTTCTATCTTTTTACCAATTAATTCAAGGGCATTTAATAGTGCAGCTGCACTCACAATGGCCGTGCCGTGTTGATCATCGTGCATGATTGGAATATTCAATTCTGCTTTTAATCTTTCTTCGATTTCAAAACAATCAGGCGCCGAAATATCTTCTAAATTTATACCGCCAAAAGTCGGTGCAAGAATTTTAACAGTGTTGATAAACTCTTCTACATTTTTGGTATCTAGTTCCAAATCAAAAACGTCAATGTCTGCAAATATTTTAAATAATACCGCCTTGCCTTCCATCACAGGCTTACTTGCCAATGCACCTATATCGCCTAATCCTAATACAGCGGTTCCGTTTGAAATCACGGCTACTAGATTTCCTTTTGCTGTATAATCATATACTTTACTTGGATCCGCTTCAATTGCCAAACAAGGTGTAGCAACCCCTGGAGAATAGGCTAAAGCTAAATCTTTTTGAGTTGCAGTTTCTTTTGTTGGATTGACTTCAATTTTGCCTGGTCTACCTTTTGCGTGATAATGTAATGCTTCTTTTTCCATATGGTTTTAAATCGGGGAGAAAGGTAATAAATAAAAGCAAAAACGCAGTCAGATTGACTGCGTTTTGTAAAATTTGTTAATGAGTAAAGTATTTCAAAACAATTGAACCGATCTTACATTAAAATCCTGTCTTTAAATAACTCCAACCTTCTTCTTGTTTGATGACTAATTCAGCCACCCCGGATGGAACTGAACCTACAGAGGTTATGAGCATATCTTTCTTAATACCATATTTATTCATGGTGTTTTGGCAGGCATTGAAAACAACTCCTTTTTTGGTCATTGCTTCAATATCAGCAATCAAATGCGATTTTGAAGCTACTAAGAAATTCAATGCCTTGCCATGTACAACTACCTCTATATCAACTTTACCTGGCCAAACTTTTTGAAAATTACGAATATTACCAATGACTCCTGACCAGGTTGCTGTATCTGCTGAATTCAATTGCATCACCACCTTATGTGTTTTGTTTACATCTTGTGCAATCGATACAATTGGCAACATAAAAAACAAGAACGAAACAGCTAGTGTATGCTTTAATAAGATTTTCATTTTTACTATTTTTAAATCAAACGATGATTCAATATACAACATTACTCGTTTAATCCTTCCAAATAATTTTATGAAGTAGCAATGATATTTAACATATCATATACTCCTCCGCCATTATACACGTCTGTAAGTCCTTGTTGATTTAACATCGTCTTAGCCATACCACTTCTGTTTCCACTGCGACAGTACACTACAATAGGCTTAGGCATTGCACTGATTTCAGACACTTTAAAAGCAACTTCTTCTAATGGAATATTTTGAGCTCCAGGGAAATGTTCAGATTCAAATTCCATAGGACTTCTTACATCAATTACTGTAGCTGTTTTATTTTTAATAGCATTAATTACGTTTTCCATATTATTGTTTTTTTATAATAAAAGGGCGATTTTATGTGCCCTTTTATTGATTGTGTTTTAAATTATTTTATTATAGCATTGTAGACGGACAAACATAAGCAGAGATTTTATAATTCCCACTATCTTTCAATGCTTTAAATCCACCTTGTACATCCACTAAATTGTCAAATCCTCTTGCTCTTAAAGTAGAAACAAAAATCATAGATCTATAGCCACCTGCACAATGCACATAATAGGTCTTATTTTTATCAATCTGTGCCATGCTTTCATTGATAAAATCTAATGGCGCATTTTCACTATCGATAATGTGTTCGCTAAAATGTTCTGATTTTTTACGTACATCTAAAATTTGAGTAGATGGATTTTTCTTTACGATGTCTGCCAATTGATCAGCAGTTACAGAGGTGATTGTATCCACTTCTTCTCCGGCAGCTTTCCAAGCTTCAAATCCACCTTTTAAATAGCCAATGGTAAAGTCATAGCCTACTCTAGCTAAACGAGTCACCACTTCCTCTTCTCTACCCTCATCGGTTACCAACAAGATTTCTTGTTTGATGTCAGGAATCATGGCACCTACCCAAGGTGCAAAATTACCATCAATACCAATATTGATTGAATTTGGAATAAAGCCTTTAGCAAAAACCTGTGCATCTCTCGTATCTAAGATCAATGCGCTTGTTTCGTTTGCTGCTGCTTCAAATGCCTTTGGACTTAAAGCATGTTGACCTCGCTCTAATACTTTATCAATGCTATCGTATCCTTGAATATTCATCAATACATTCAATGGGAAATAACCTGGAGGAGCCACTAAGCCATCTAATACAGCAGCCTTAAATTGTTCTTTGGTCAATTTTAAGTCTAAAGCATAATTGGTTTTCTTCTGATTGCCTAAAGTATCCGTTGTTTCTTTACTCATATTTTTACCACAAGCAGAGCCAGCACCATGTGCAGGATATACAATAATATCATCAGCTAAAGGCATAATTTTATTTCTTAAAGAATCATATAAATGACCTGCTAAAATATCCTCGGTTAATTCAGCTATTACTTTTTGCGCTAAGTCAGGACGACCTACATCTCCAATGAACAAAGTATCACCACTAAACAAAGCTGTTTCTTTGCCATTTTCATCTATTAATAAGAAACAAGTACTTTCCATGGTATGACCTGGTGTATGAATCACTTTAATTTTTACTTTACCTAGAGATAAAATTTCGCCATCGGTTGCAGTATGCATTTCAAAACCAGCTTTTGCCGTTGGACCATACACAATTGTTGCGCCAGTCTTTTTCGCCAAATCAATATGTCCAGATACAAAATCAGCATGAAAATGTGTTTCTAAAACATACTTGATTTTTGCACCATCTAATTTTGCTTTTTCAATATAAGGGGCTACTTCTCTTAATGGATCAACAATTGCTGCTTCACCATCGCTTTCAATATAGTAAGCGCCTTGTGCTAAACATCCTGTGTAAATTTGTTCTACTTTCATAGTTGTATTTTTTAATGTTCTAAGATTAAATTGATAACACAAAGTTGAAACGATTCAAATGCATACACAGTGATAATTATCACACTGATTAGACTTTTATAAAATAAATCTTATGATTGTGGTCATTTTTTTGCGCAATACCTAACTAAATTTGCCTTGCCTTTATGGAATGGGCCTTCTTCTAAATCAACTTCAATTTCTATTGCTTGAATGCAATTCAATGATGCAAAGTCTTTTTTTAATTGATCTAGACTGTACAATTGCTCTATGTCTTTTGGGCCACCAGAAGTATTATTGATTTGAGCTTTAGAAAAAGCTTCTACTATAAGTACACCACCAGGTAGTAGCGCATCTACCATTTTTTGATGCAATGCAATACGTTCCTTTGTTGGCAAGTGCACATATATTAAACCAATAGCATCATATTGCTTAGTTGCTTTAAACTCATTTAGTTCTAAAACATCATACTTGATAGCAACGCCAATTGTATGGGCAAATTGGAGTGCCTTTTCTTGAGCAACACTACTATAATCAAATGCTTCCACCTTCCACCCTAAAGAAGCAGCATACACTGCGTTTCTGCCTTCTCCTTCTGCAGGCAATAATAGAGAACCCGTTGTTAATGAATCCATTATAGACTTAAAATATTGATTGGGTGCTTTGCCGTATACTGTATCGTGCGTTGCATATCGTTGATTCCAAAAGTCTTGCATAGCTTAGTGTTTAGACATTAAAAATAAGTTTATTACTTTTAAATAAAGTGACAATAATCACTTATTGCGTTTAACTGAACACCTACATTTACTTTCTAAAAGTAAACATATGAGCATAAAACATCAGGTTGTTATTATCGGTGGCGGTAACGCAGGTATTACCGTTGCTGCACAATTAAAGAGAAAAGATAAAAATATAGATATTGCTATAGTAGAGCCAAGTGAAGTGCATTATTACCAACCTGCATGGACCATGGTAGGTGGTGGATTTTATGACATCGATGACACCGTACATGCAGAAGCAGATCAAATTCCTGCTGGTGTAGAGTGGATAAAAGATTTCGTGGTAAGTTTTGATCCAAATCAAAATGCAATTACCTTGAAAAATGGGAGCACAGTAAATTATGACTATTTAGTCGTTGCTCCTGGCATACAATTAAATTGGAATGAAATAAAAGGTTTGGAAGAAAACCTGGGAAAAAATGGCGTTTGTTCTAATTATAGTTTTAAAACTGCGCCCTATACATTTGAATGTTTGAAAAATTCAAAGTCAGGCAGGGCTATCTTTACAAGCCCACATACGCCGGTTAAGTGTGGTGGTGCGCCACAAAAAATTATGTACATCGCTGCAGATTATTTTAAACGCAATAATTTAGCAGATAAAGTTCAGGTGGAGTTTTGGTCAGGTGGAACAAAATTATTTGGGGTTAAGAAATTTGAAGATGCACTTAAAAAAGTGATTGCAAAATTCCATATCAAAGAAAACTATTATAACAAATTAGTGGAGATAGATGGTGCCAATAAAAGAGCAAAATTTGTTGGATTTGGAGAACAAAATAAAGAAGTAGAAACATGGATCGATTATGAAATGTTACACGTAACCCCTCCTCAATCTGCTCCTGATTTTATAAAAAATAGCCCTTTAGCCAATGCTGCAGGCTGGGTGGATGTAGACAAGCATAGCTTACAACATGTTAAGTTTGCAAATATTTTCTCTTTAGGAGACGCTTCTTCTTTACCTACGGGAAAAACAGGCGCAGCTATTAGAAAGCAAACGCCCATATTGGTTCAAAACCTTCTATCTGTTATGAAGGGCAATGTATTAAAGGGGCACTATAATGGCTACAGTAGCTGCCCTTTAATTACTGGTCGCGGTAAGTTGATTTTAGCAGAATTTGATTATGATAATAACCCACAGGAAACTTTTCCTTTTAATCAGGCAAAAGAAAGATGGAGCATGTTTATGTTAAAACGTTATATCCTTCCATTTTTATATTGGACTCAGATTTTGAAAGGTAAAATGTAAGACCGGAATTAATTATTTCATACTTTTTAATTGGGTAGGTGACATTTATCACCTACCTTTTATTTTATATACTACACCTTTGGATCAAATTTAAATACATGGAATTAACAGCAATTATTGGATATGTAGCTTCTATATTAATTGGCATTTCTTTAGGCCTTATTGGCGGTGGAGGAAGTATTTTAACAGTGCCGGTTTTAGTCTACCTTTTTGCAGTAGATGCAGTGACCGCTACTGCCTATTCTTTATTTATAGTTGGTGCTAGTAGCTTAGTTGGTGCATGGCCAAAATACAAACAAGGATTTGTAAACCTTAAAACAGCTATCATTTTCGGTATTCCTTCTATAGCATCTGTGTATGCAACAAGAAAATTTTTAGTGCCTGCAATACCTGCAGAAATTGGAAATATTGCAGGTATTGAAATAACAAAGTCATTATTAATGATGATGTTATTTGCAGTTTTGATGGTGGCGGCTTCTTTTTCTATGATTAAAACAAAAAAAGCAGAAGTGGAATCTACAGAAGAAGCGGAACAAAAATTCAATTACCCAATGATTCTTTTAGAAGGCGCTCTAGTTGGTGTTTTAACTGGATTAGTTGGCGCTGGTGGCGGCTTTTTAATTATACCTGCATTGGTTATGTTAAGCAAACTTCCGATGAAACAAGCTGTCGGAACTTCCTTGTTAATTATTGCAGCAAAATCTTTAATTGGATTTACAGGTGATTTAGGAAATAGGACGATGGATTGGACTTTATTATTATCTGTGACTGCACTTGCAATAGTTGGAATATTTATTGGGGATAAATTAAGCAAGAAGATAGATGGCAATAAACTTAAGAAAGGATTTGGCTGGTTTGTCTTGATTATGGGTTTATACATTATCGCACAACAATTGTTTTTCCCTACCGGAGGCGGACACTAATACAAATTTATTAAAGACATGTTAAAGCCATTTCTTTTTAGTATGGCCTGTGTTTTCATTTTTAATTCAAATTTGAAGGCGCAGCACCAAGAATTAAACGAAGCCCCCAAATTATGGGGTAAATCTAAAAAAGAAATTGACAGTACCAGTTTATTGTATCGCTTTCAGATGGGTACAATGCATGGTCATTTAAGGTCATTTTACAGTAGCACGTTTAATAAAAATAGTCAAGCAGAATTTGCTCAAGCCATTGGAGGAGGTATTCAATTTATATCCAAACCGGTTTATAACCTTCATGTTGGTGTGAGTGGTTTTTTTGTGTATGATGCATTTTCATCCGACTTAACCAAGCCGCATCCTTTATCGAATAGCCTTAACAGGTATGAACTTGGTTTATTTGATATTACTGATCCTGCCAACAAAACAGATATTGACCGTTTAGAAGAATTGTATATTCAATATCAAAAAAATGAACTCACTGTTACCCTTGGTAAACAACTATTAAATACGCCTTTTATTAATTTACAAGACGGAAGAATGCGCCCTACAGAAGTGCAAGGCGCTTGGACCCAATATAAAAAAAATGACAATAAATTTTATGCGGGTTGGATAAACCGATTCTCTCCAAGGGGTACAGTGGAGTGGTACAAAACTGGAGAATCTATTGGTATCTATTCGGTTGGGGTCAATGTAGATGGTAGCAAGTCTGGCTACAAAGAAGCACTTGAATCTAAAGGGGTTGGACTTATAGGAGCTGAAATCGGATGGCTAAAAAATCACAAAATTCAATTGTGGAATCAATACGTCGAAAACATTTTTAATAGTAGTTTAGTTCAAATTGACAAACTGCCTTCCACCTCTAGTCCTTTTTATTATGGGTTACAATTGATTGGACAGGTTGTTGTAAACGAAGGAGGAAATGAAGATCGAAGTAAAACCTATTTTGATCCGAGTCAATCTGCCTTTGTAATCAGCAGTAAAGTAGGAAAAAAACAGGGTCAATGGGATCATTCATTGAATTTCAC
>JBFYPO010000004.1:0-12962 GCA_041303215.1 Asinibacterium sp.
AAATATTATTGGAGGTATGCATTGAGATATCAATTCCATCTTCTTTCATGGTGGCGATGGCTCTTGGATTCACGCCATGGGTTTCCACTCCTGCACTATAGACGATTGCCTTGTCACCAGCAAAATGTTTCAAATAACCTTCTGCAAGTTGACTACGACAACTATTACCTGTACATAATACTAAAATCTTTTTCATACCATTTAATTATTCAAATAGGTTTGATCATTTTAACGATCAAAAATTAACAGCAACCTCCACCAGGTACACAAACCTTTTCAGTATTTGTTGCTGAACTTGGCTTTTGAGCAAAAACGGTCACACTGAATATACCCGTTGAACCGGATTTGAATTGATTTATTTCATCTTGAGATAAATAGTTAATTAAAATATCATCAGGTATTACAATTGCTTTTTCTTTTTGAAGGGTCACGTTTTCAAATCCATTTGCATGAATTAATTCCAAATACACTTCTTTTTGAATTGCCCCTGCAACGCAGCCGGCATACATTTCGGCATCTTTTCTTAAACCCTCAGGCAAAGCACCCACTAAAACCACATCTGAAATACTAAAATGACCTCCAGGTTTTAGCACTCTATAAATATCTTTTATGACTGCATCTTTATTAGGCACCAAGTTCAACACACAATTGCTCACCACTACATCTGCAGTATTGGCTGTAATAGGCATATGCTCTATGTCTCCCTGTCTAAACTCCACATTGTTAAATCCTCTTAGTTCGGCATTCGCTCTCGCTTTATCAATCATTGCTGGTGTGAAATCAACCCCAATTACTTTACCTGTCTCACCTGCTTCGTGGCGTGCAATAAAACAATCATTGCCAGCACCACTACCTAGATCCACCACGGTATCCCCTTTCTTGATTCTTGCAAACTGAGTGGGCAATCCACAACCCAAGCCCAGGTCAGCATCTGCGTTATAGCCCTCTAGTGTAGTGTAATCCTCTGACATAATATTGTACACTTCAGTTGAACATCCACCCGCACCACAACAAGATGCCATATTATCTGCTTTATCTTGTAATGCAATTTCACTGTACTTTTTTCGAACGATTTCTTTGAGTTGCTCTTCGGTTTGCATAAAATTTATTTTTAATTTTTTAATAACTAATGTTTTAACAACATTTACTCGCTGGTGCTGTCATTTTATCAAATAATTGCCCTAGTTGGGTTTTCGCCTTATTCCACTCTTTTTCGTCTATACAATAACAAACTGATACACCATCGATATCCCCCTTGATAAGTCCTGCTTCTTTGAGCTCTTTTAAATGCTGAGATACGGTGCTTTGAGAAAGGGGTAATTCATCGACAATATCCCCACAAATACAAGATTGCTTTTTTAACAATAGATTCAATATAGCCACCCTGGCTGGATGAGATAAGGCTTTTGCATATTTGGCAATACTTAGTTCCTGTGCTGAATAGTCTTTGGTTTTAGTTGTTCCCATATTAATCGTAAAATTACGATAAAAGGATTGAAATAAAAAAAATAAACTTAAATTAGAGTATGAAAAAGTTAATACTAGCCTACCTAATGATTTTGTTGAATGTGCTATTCACTAAGACTCAATCCATTGCACAATCATTAACGATTGAATCAAACATAAAAAAAATAATGCAAGAGAATCCAACAGTAGGATTGTCTGTAGCAGTTGTAAAAGACAATCAAATTATCTATAACCAATCATTTGGTGTCAGGGATGTAGAAAGGCAATTACCCTTAACCAATCAATCCATATTTAGAATAGCTTCCATTTCTAAATCCTTTACAACCACAGCAATTATGCAACTAGTAGCTAAGAAGCAGCTACAGTTAGATCAAGATATCAGTGAGTTAGTAGGTTTTAAAGTCAGGAATCCAAAATACCCAAATAAGGTAATCACCTTAAAGATGGTATTGTCCCATCGATCTTCTATCAATGATAGTGAAGGTTATTTTAGTCTAGATGCAATAGATCCTTCAAAAAATTCAAATTGGGCAAACTGTTACAATGACTATGCGCCAGACAATGGCTACATGTATTGCAACCTTAATTATAATATGGCGGGGACCATTCTTGAAAAAATAACTGGAGTAAGGTTTGATCAATATATAAAACAACAAATATTAGATCCCCTTGGCTTATACGGGGGCTACAATGTGAATGTATTGGACACAAACCTATTCGCTAAAATATATGAATTCAATAAAGAAACTGCTGGATTCACCTATGCCCCAAATGCATACGCAGCTAGAACAGAGGAAATCAACAATTACACAATGGGCAGGTCTACACCGATATTTTCTCCCACAGGAGGCATGAAAATTTCAGCGCATGATCTTGCAGAATACATGATCATGCACAGTCAACTAGGTAAACACAAAGGCGTAAGATTGATCCCTAAAAAATTGTCAAAACAAATGCAAGAAGTACTTTCACCCGAAGAAGATTATGGTATGGCATTGGAAAAGACTACAAAATTAATTGCTGGTAAAACCATGATTGGCCATACGGGCTCTGCATATGGATTATATAGTATCATGTTCTTTGAGCCCAAAGAAAAAATTGGACTTGTGGTCATTAGCAATGGTTGCGATACAAAGACTATCAATGGTTTCAATGCGGTATTACACAAAACAGCAAATAGCATATACACCCACTTTATGCAATAAAAAATGCATCTACTAGAGATGCATTTTTTATATTTTATAGTAACTGTAAATGCTACAATCTACTGCATTTAAAAGAAAAGCATTACCAATACTAATACGATACCAGCAAGGGTAAAATACATTCCTTTCTTGAAAATAGTTGTTCCTGGCATAAACATATAGAAAGAAGACATTACAAAAAAGAATAAAGAAAATCCAAAAAAGATATTCAAATAGTACAATGGATCTTTATGTGTTGCTTTGTGAATCTTTGTCATTTTGTTTAAAAAAATAGGCAATTCCTTTACTTTAAAATCAGCTACTCCGGTTGTTCTATTATAGGTGCCTTCTTTAAATTTTACAATATCACCCACCTCTTCGATCGTTTTTAAATTCTTGATTTTAATAGCAGGACCAATTTCTTCATTTTTAAGATGGGGAGCAACAGTAAGAACTTTGTGGTTTTCTTTTTTCAAGAAATCGGTTTCTCTAAAAATCATTATAATACCACTGATTGAATAAATGGCCATAATACCTGCTAAGAAAAACCCTAGGTAACGATGATAAATTCGCATGTTTTTTGAAACATCACTCATAAGTACGATTTAAAAGACAATTCCGTCTTGGTTAAAAAATAATCTACTGCTAAAATAAGGATTATAGCGAATAATTGATGCTTAGACAGATAAAGAATCGGAGAGTTTAATCATCTTAGATAAATTATGCTCATAAAATTAAATATATTTGAAAAATAGATTGTAATTCAAAGACCCTAACATCAATACATTATACATGAAACCATTTTTTATATCCGTTTGTCTCATGTGCTTTATTGCAATAGGGACTAATGCTCAAAAATCAACTGTACATATCAATCATACTGCTATTTATGTAATAGATATCAAGCAAGCTGCAAATTTCTACAGTAATATAATTGGCTTAGATACAGTACCTGAACCTTTTCATGATGGAAAACACGTATGGTATAGCACTGGAGCGCATACCATGTTACATGTGATTGAAGGAGCAAATGCAAAAAAAGACTATTACAAAAACCAACACACTTGTTTTACTGTATCAGATTTTAATGCTTTTATTGAAAAAATGAAGAAAATACAATGGTCATGGGAGGATGTTGCTGGAAAGAAAAATGCCATCACCACCAGGATTGACGGGGTACATCAAATATGGCTGCAAGACCCGGATGGCTATTGGCTTGAAATTAATGATGATAAATACTAATGACAAAGAATTACTGATCAAAATAATTTATAAAGACAAATGCAAACTATCACAGTACAAAATACCATCGAGGCGCCTATTGAAACAGTATGGGAATATTGGACCAATCCAACGCATGTAATCCATTGGAATTTCGCAAGCACTGATTGGCATTGTCCAAATGCAACTAGTGATTTTAAAGTTGGAGGGGAATTTCATTATATCATGGCCGCAAAAGACGGGTCGGTATCATTTGATTTCTGCGGAACATATACAAAAATTGACACAAAATCAACTATTCAACTATTTCTAGAAGATGGCCGTGAAGTCAATCTTCAATTTATAAAAGATGGAGATGCTACAAAACTCATTGAAACATTTGAACCAGAAGAAGTGAATAGCTTAGAACTACAACAACAAGGCTGGCAAGCGATTCTGAATAATTTCAAATCTTATGTAGAGGGATAGAGCAAGCGTGTAAGACTAAAAAAAGAGTTGACATCAAATATAAAAAAAGGGGCAATTAATCGTTGCCCCTTTTTTGTTCTTTATCTAACTTAAATTCTTTATACAAAATTGAAAATATAAGGCATAGCAAAAGTTACAAAAGCAGCCCATACAGCATATGCTGGAATAAATAAAGCAATCTCCTTCTCTACATCTTGAATTGTAGCTTTACCTTTTAAGTTTTTAATTAAGGCATAAGAGACAAACAATAAATGGACAAACATTAAGAGGTTCGCACCCAATACTGCCAGTCTATTGGGCGAAACACCAAATTCAGAAAGTCTAAATGCAATAGCTGAAAGCGCAATCGCATTAGCAATGATGGTCAATAATGAAAGACCGAAAAGAATGATCAAATTAATTTTAGAACCTGCATTTTTAGATACCTCTGTTAAAGAGAATAAAATAATAGCCATTACAACTATCAATAAGGCATTGAATAACAAAAGGAAATTACGATCATTATATATATTCTTTCCAGTATACATTAATGCAACAAGAAATACCAATAAGGTTATAAATACAAGAGGTGTAAAAATTCTTGCAATGGTAGGAGAAATTTTGTTAACTAGTTGTGGGTTGTCTTGTACTAAATAGGTAGACAGCATCGGAATTGCAGCCAAAGCCCATACAGCTATTTGTTCAAAATAGAATTGCTTTATATCTATTTTTAATAATTCAAACAAAGCAATCGTGATTCCTGTAAACAGGACCCCTGAAATAAAAATCAATCCTGTCATTACAATGAAGTTGCCGTTGAATTTTAAAAAGGCTATTTTCTTCTGGCTATTTTGAATCTCTCCGCCTATAAAAGCATAGCCTAGAATAGACCACAAGAAAATAGGCAAATGAATTAATGACAAAATAAAGGTTGAACTCTGTTCATTATAGGGAAGACTGTTAATAAAAATAGAAGCGCAAATAAATATAATTATTGGTAAAATAAATTTAGACCATGCTAATTTTTGCTTCCATAAAAAATATATACTTAAAATAGGGAAGACAACAAATCCAATGTTTTTGGATAAATACACGTCATATTCAATCCCCAAAAAACCTGGAACCTTTGCAATTAGACCACCTACAAATGCTAATAGTATAACAAAAAAGATTTCACTTTTATTTTTCCATGTAGTATTTTCTTGTATATAATTTAATCTTTCGTACCATGCCTGGGCAGTTGGCAGGTCTTTAAGTTCTTCATATACTTCATTGAATGCATTTATAAAAGCAGGTTGATTATCACGATACAATTTTTCTAATTGTTTCGGATGATTGATATTAATTTTTATTTCGTTTTCCATTTTAAAAAATTAATATTTAAAAAATTGGGGGGATGTTAATTTGTTTTTTGTATCAATTGCTCCAATGCGTCAAGGTGAGCACTAAATGCTTTCTTGCCTTCTGCAGTTACCGCATAGGTTGTGTTAGGTTTTTTCCCTATAAACTGTTTGGAGATAGAGATATATTGTGCTTTTTCTAGTGCGGCAAGATGGCTTGCCATATTGCCATCTGTTAATTGAAGCTGTTCCTTTAATGTCCCAAAATCAACCACCTCGTTCACTAACAAAATCGACATGATCCCTAATCTAACACGACTTTCAAAAGCTTTATTTAATGCAGCTATATAATTTTTCACTTCTCGTATTTAAAGTAGATGTAAAGGCCGTAAGCAATATGCAATACGCCAAATCCCAATGCCCAGAAAAGCATAGCATACTCCACATAATAAGCGGCAATAAGTCCAAGTAGTATTTCAATCACCCCCAAGGATCTGATATCATGTAACGTATACTTACTCGCATTAAAAATAGCCAGACCATAAAATAAGATAGTAGCAGGCAAAATCAACGCAATATGTCCATGGGATAATAGAATAAAACAAAAAATTGCACCCGTCAATAAGGGTACTGCCATATTCATCACCAGTCTCTTTGCTGTTGCATCCCAGATAGGAAGAGATTTAGCAGATGCCTTACGCATAGAAAGGGTAATTGCTACAATCAATGCCACAAACAATATTAAAATAAGTTCAGTAAAAAGGAATTGATAAACAGTATTGTTTATTTTACCATCAACATTGAGGATACGATTATAATAGCCAGGCTCATTGAATTGCATGCCTAAAAAATTATAGGCCACAATTACTCCCGCAATGGCTATTAAGCCAACTACGATTCCAGCTAAGCCACTTAATGATAAAAATCTAGAAGAGCGTTCCATCATGGAACGTATATCCTTAATTGCTTCTAATTGATCTTGATGATGTTCCATTTTGTTTTATTTAAAAGTACTTTGAATTACAAAGTAAATAAGAAATACAACAGCCACCAAATATTTTATAAAATATCTCCCTAACATTGCACCTATCCATGACCTATCCAGTTAAGTTAACCCCAATAAGTAGCGACAAATCGATTTATATACCTGATTATGAACAGGTTAAATTGATTTATGAATCATTGTTAAAAGAGGATTCAAACACCCCCTTCCCGTATTGGGCAAAACTTTGGCCCGCCTCTCTAGCCCTTGTTAAAGTATTGCAGCAATGTCCACATTTGGTAAAAAACAAAATTGTATTGGAGTTAGGTGCTGGTATTGGATTACCCTCCTTTATCATGTCAGGGCATACGCAATCCATAATCGTTTCTGATTATAATGAAGATGCAGTTGCCCTATTAAATAAAAATATAGCCAAGCTACAATTGCAACATATACGAGCGTTACAATTAGACTGGAATGATTTACCTAAAACAATCCAACCAGAGGTTGTAGTATTAAGTGATGTGAATTACGATCCTACGCAGTTTGAAAAATTAAATGAACTAATTCATGCAAAAATTAAAGATGGCTGTACCATCATTTTAGCAACTCCTCAAAGAATTACGGCTAGTCCATTTGTTGCTACAATAGCACAATATGTTAAAGAACGTTTTGAAGAAGTTGTTGATGAAAATGGTATAGCTAAAGAAATCAGTATCTTAGTATTGTCATTATAAATAAGCTACAAATGAAGCAATATATTGAAACAGTAGATGAGTACATTAAAGGTTTTCCAAAACAAACGCAAATACATTTAAAAACAATAAGAAAACTAATCAAGGCGGCAGCACCTGATGCTGTTGAACAAATAGCCTATATGATGCCAGCATTTAAATTAAACAAAAAGCCATTTATTTATTTTGCAGGGTATGAAAAACATATTGGCTTTTATGCAACCCCGCATACACATGAAAAATTTGCAAAACAATTGTCAAAATACAAACAGGGTAAAGGGTCTGTTCAGTTCCCGATCGACGAACCATTGCCTATAGCATTGATTGAAAAAATGATTCAATTTAAGTTAAAAAGTATGAGCTAGTTTGTGCAAGATATAAATTCAATATTTAAATCAAACCGGTAAATGAACGACCAAATACATATCCAACAAATCAATCAAAATGATATTGCAGCATTGCAGAAAATAGGTCGTCAAACATTTTTCGAAACATTTGCAGCAAGTAATAGTGCCCAAAATATGGCCGACTATTTAGACAAAGCTTATGCAGAAGACAAATTACTTGTAGAAATAAACAACCCAGATTCAACCTTTTATTTCGCGAAACAAAAAGATCAGGTAATTGGTTATTTAAAACTTAATACTGGTCATGCTCAAACCGAACTAAAGGACAAAGAGGCCTTAGAGATTGAGCGTATTTATGTTATCAAAGAATTTCATGGTAAAAAAGTAGGTCAACTATTATTCGAAAAAGCGATACAAGTTGCTAAAGATAAAAATGTCGCCTATGTTTGGCTGGGTGTTTGGGAAGAAAATAAAAGGGCCATTCAATTTTACACAAAGAATGGATTTATTCAATTTGATACACATGAATTTGTTCTTGGGAAGGAGATTCAAACAGATATCATGATGAAACTTGAAATTAAGTAAAACTTATAATTTTTGTTGATTCTTGTGTAATAAGCAAGTTCTGCTTCTGAAATAATTTTGTATCTATTTCAGTTTAAAACACAAGTTGATGCAAACCAAGCTGCTACCTATATTTTACACCAGATGGATGATTGTCTTTTTATTGCCTATTTTATTTATAGGTTGTAAAAGAGCTATTGAGTTAGAAGGTGTTCAAGCTTTGTGTCCAATTATAATTGCAACTGATCCAATGAATAAGGCAATTGATGTTGATTATGACAAATCAATTAAAATTACGTTCAATACCCAAATGGATTCAACCAGCATTCATGATAACAGTTTTTACATTCTTTACAATAAAACCGGAGCCACCCTTTCCGGTAAAATAAAAACGACTACAGACCAAGCGATATATTTATTTACGCCTGAAACACCTTTACTTGCATATGCCAACTATACTTTAATTATAAATAAATCAGTCACAAGTAGTTTTAAAATTCCAATGGAGGCAGATTATAATTCAAGCTTTACCACAAAGCCTTCACTTGAATTATTATCTTCTAATTTTGAGACAGGTAATGTAATTGGAGGAGGTGATTTTGCGTTCGGTTCAAAAGTTGCGATAAGCGCAGTTCCATTAAAAGGTTTTGTTTTTGTTAATTGGACTGAGACGAGTCAAAACACAATAATTTCAACAAGTCAAAATCTTATTTATGTATTAAAAGGGAACCATACACTAACGGCCAATTTTATCCCAATTTTGCCTGGAAAATATTCAATAAGCATCTCCTCTAATCCCCCTTCGGGAGGAACAACGAGTGGATCTGGCGCTTATGAAGCAAACACTTCAATAGCTGTAGCTGCAAATCCAAATGAAGGATACAGCTTTGATAATTGGCATGAAAACGGACATATCTATTCTTTAGATAAGAGCTTTCTAATTGAAGCAATAGGTACAAATAGAACTTTCGTTGCCAACTTCCTGGCCAATCCTTTATCTCTATTAACAGTAACGCTTTCCGCTAATCCAATTCTTGCAGGTAACGTTACTGGTGGTGGCACTTATGTTATGGGTACCTCAATTTCAATTCACGCTAGTCAAGTTGGAGGATATGAATTTATAAATTGGACGGAACAAAACAGCGGTGATATTGTCTCAACAAGTCCAAATTTTACTTTTGTATTAAATTCGAATAGAAATCTAATTGCAAACTACCTTTCTCAGAAGTATACTTTAAACATAAGTTCAGTAAATGGAACTATTTTAAAAAGCCCTAATCAGCAAGACTATTCCTATGGTACTTCTGTTCAAATAACTGCAGTTCCAACATCAGGATATAGCTTTACTTCTTGGAGTGGAGATGCCAGCTCCATTAATAATCCTTGGACGTTTATTATGAACGCAAATAGAAATATTACAGCGAATTATACAGCTATTCCACCAGCAACCTATACTTTAAATACTTCCTCAGACAATGGCCAAGTGACTAAAAATCCAAATTTAGTCTCCTACAAAGTTGGCTCAACCGTGCAATTAACTGCTATTCCTGAACCTGGGTATGTATTTGATACATGGGGGGCAGATACAATAGCAAAAATTAATCCAGTAAATATATGGATGAATAAAAATAAAAGCATTACTGCTAAATTCAATATCATTCCTCCTGTTAACTATACAGTCAACACTATTGCTATGAATGGGAGCGTAGCCATCAGTCCAATTCAACCAAATTACAATAGCGGTACAAATATTCAATTAACGGCTACTCCAAATACAGGGTATACTTTTACTTCTTGGAGCGGAGACACTTCCTCCACAAGTAATCCAATAATTATTACAATAAATAAGGATAAAATAATAACAGCAAATTTTACAGCAATCCCAATCACTTCGTTTACATTAAACATTACCTCCAACAATGGCCTCGTATTAAAAACTCCTGCGCTTGATGCTTACAACAGCGGCACATCCGTTGAACTTACTGCAACACCAAATGCTGGGTATACATTTAGTGCCTGGTCTGGAGATGCTGCTGGTGCTACTAATCCCCTAGTGGTATCAATGACTGCTAATAAAAATATTGTTGCGGTTTTTACTGCCATTCCAATTCCTACTTTTACTTTAAACACCAGCGCCACAAATGGCACAATCACTAAGACGCCAAATCAAACAAGTTATAACAGCGGTACATCCGTTCAGCTTACTGCAACGCCAAGTGCCGGATATACATTTAGTGCCTGGTCTGGAGATGCTGCTGGTGCTACTAATCCTCTATTGGTATCAATGACTGCCAATAAAAATATTGTTGCGGTTTTCACTGCCATACCGATTCCTGTTACATTAGGTAGTATAGTGAATTTTGGTGCTTATGGAGGAAACGCAGGTTTAACAAATCAAGGTGTTCATACTGTAATTCACAATGGTGCTATAGGAACCACTTCCGCACCCACCTTAATAACAGGTTTTCATGATGGCATTACAGGGGCAACTTATACAGAAACACCCTTAAATATAGGAGATGTGACCAATGGAATTTATACGGCACCGCCTGCCCCAGGAACAAATGCAAGTTTTACAACAGCAAGCAATGCTTTATCTGATGCAAACACAGCTTACCTGAGCATGTCCCCTACTTCGAAACCTGGCGGGACCGATCCAGGAGGAGGAGAACTAGGTGGACTCACCCTTTTGCCGGGTATCTATAAATCATCTATTGCTACATTTAAAATAACAAACCAAGACCTAAGATTAGATGCACAAGGTAATCCTAACGCATATTGGATTTTTCAATGTAGTGCAGGCTTAACAGTAGGTACGCCAGCAGCGCCAAGAAATGTTATTTTAACTGGTGGTGCACAAGCAAAAAATATATTTTGGTATGTAGGAAGTGCTGCAGTGATCAATTATGCAGGAGGAGGAACTATGGTCGGAACAATTATTGCAACTGCTGGAGTAACTTTATCATCTCCAGCCAATAGCACAACCACAAGTGCCCAAACAATTTTAAATGGAAGAGCGATCTCTCTAGTTGCTTCCGTCACTATGGTGAATACAATTATAAATAACCAATAGATTTTTAAGGTGTATTTATAATACTAAAGGGTACATTTTGAATGAAAGTTGATAGTTTTGAGTATAATATACAATACATATGGATCAAACAGTTGAGTCATTAATTGCAAAGTCTACAATTTGGAAGGAGGAAAAAAGCATGCTAAGAAGTATACTATTAGCATGTAAATTAGAAGAATCAATTAAATGGGGTCAGCCATGTTATTCATTTAATAATAAAAATATTATAATTATTGCTGCATTTAAAACACATTGTGATTTAGGATTTTTTAATGGGGCACTATTGAAAGATAAAAATAAAATTTTAGAAAAAGCTGGGACAAATACCCAGGCATCCAGACAAATGCGCTTCACAAGTGTAAATGATATTGTTTTACAAAAAAACATCATCAAAAGCTATATTAAAGAAGCTATTGAAATCGAAGCCAAGGGGATTAAATTTGAATCTACTGAGGCATCAAGGACTATCGTTGTAGAAGAGCTTGAAGTGATTTTTAAAAAAAATAAAGCATTCCAAAAAGCTTTTAAAGCCTTGACACCAGGAAGGCAGCGTGCTTACCTAATCCATTTTTCGGGCGCAAAACAAGCTGAAACTAGAATTTCAAGAATTGAAAAAAACACAGCGGCAATTTTAGCAGGAAGAGGAATAAATGATTGCACCTGTGGGCTATCTAAAAAAATGCCCTATTGTGATGGGTCACATAAATTTGCGAAGCTGTAAATGCAATTAATGCGTTTTAAAAAGTGAAAATGTATAATCGAGTAAATTTAAGCCTCCAATATTGCCATGACCAGGCACCACTGTTTTTAAATTTGGATACCTGTGTCTAATTTTTTGAACCGTACTTGACCATTCATTTAAATTAGCATCACCTAAATAACCCTTAGTGGCATTTAATTCTTTGATTAAACAGCCTCCAAATAATAAATTTTCATCAGGAAAATATCCAACAACATTATCTCTTGTATGTCCTTCCCCAAAAAAGGACGAAGTCACAAAACTTTCACCAATTGACAATCTAAGCGTATCAAGAAAAGCATTTTTAGGCACTTCATATTGGTTTTCTTTTGCAAATTCAATAGTCTTAAAATAAGCATAAGATGGAATATTGTTTTTATGAAAAGCCTTTAAACCTCCTAGGCAATCATTGTGAAAGTGTGTTGGTATGATCGCCTTAACTTCACAATTTAGACTTGACCGGATAAAATCAATTAAAGCAATGGATGCACTATCATTCGTAGGCGAATCAAAAACAATGGCTTCTTTATTATTCCTAACAACTAATCCATTACATGGTACATTACCAAAGTCGTTGGTTTGCAAGTAGGATGTATGCTGAAAACCATTCGGTGTGATTTGAGTGATTACTAATTCACTAGATTCAAATATCACTTTTGGCTTAAAGCTTGAATGCTTTTGGGCATTTGTATTGAATACACTAAAAAATGTACTAAATAAAAATGTCAATTTGAAAAAATAGCCGCTTAAGCGATTTGTATATTTCATGTATATGATTAAAATGGACTTTAAAGTTAAAAATAGATTTCTCCCTTTAAATAAAGGACTGCCTTGCCCGTAATTTGCACCCTGTCGTTGACAAGT
>JBFYPO010000005.1:0-8021 GCA_041303215.1 Asinibacterium sp.
ATTGGTCAAAGCCACCCCAACCTGGTCAAATCTTGCTTTTATGGCTTCTAATTTATCTAACATAGTCGTTTTTCTGTGCGCAAAAATAGCTATTTTAGTTGTCAATTAAAAGGATCCCACCTATGAAATACCTAACCCTTGTTTTTTGTGCTTTAAGCCTATCAGGATTGGCCCAAAAAATACACTATAAGTCAATTTTAGTAGATACCCACAATGACGCGCCTACCGCATGTATCGAAAAAAAGGTAAGCTTTGACCAGAACCTTACAGGGATCAACCATTCTGATCTAAAACGTTTTAAAGAGGGCGGATTGGATTATCAATTGTTTTCTATTTGGTGTGATGGAGAAAAAGTAAACCCTTATGCTTGGGCAATGCGTGAAATGGATACTATGGATGCTGTAGCCGCAAGAAATCCAGATAAAATGGTGATTGCTAAAGATTGGAAAACCATCAAGTCAGCCTTAAAAGCAGGTAAAGTAGTGGCACAATATGGCGTAGAAGGTGGGCATATGATTGAAGATGATCTTTCTAAACTGGATACCTTTTACAATCGTGGCGTTCGTTATATGACATTAACATGGAACAACTCACCTTCATGGGCTAGTTCACATGCAGATGAAAAGTCAAGCAAATTTCTTCAAGCAAAAGGATTGAATGATTTTGGAAAACAAATCATTCAAAGAATGAACCAGCTAGGGATCATCGTAGATGTGTCACATGTGGGCGAAAAAACATTTTGGGACGCAATCAATACAAGTACAAAACCCGTCATGGCTTCTCATAGCAATGCCTACAGTATCAATCCTGTGACAAGAAATTTGAAAGATGACCAAATTAAAGCCATCGGAAAAAATGGTGGTGTAATTTGTTTGAACTTTTTCTCGGGTTTTGTAGATAGCAATTTTAGCAAAAAAGATATGGCATTCCGAAAAGCGCATAGCGCCGAAGTAGATTCATTATTAGCCACTGGCATTCAAAGAGAATATGCTTTCACCTTGTTGTCTGATAAATACAAAGCAGAAAGCGAAGCCATCAAGCCAACGATTGAACAATTAATGCAACACTTTGATCATATTGTACAATTGATTGGAATTAACCATGTGGGTATTGGCTCTGACTTTGACGGGATCAATTCTGCCCCACAAGGATTAAGCACCGTGGTGGATTATCCTAATTTCACCAAAGCATTGATCGCAAGAGGCTACTCTAATAAAGAGATCAAAAAAGTACTGGGTGGAAATTTCTTACGCGTTTACAAGGCCAATAATCCAAACTAGTAACTAAGCAGTTTTTCCATCATTTCGCCTAAGCGATCATTTGCAAGAAATTGCTTCTCTAGTATTTTATTGAAAGGAATCGGCGTGTCTAAAGAAGCACAGCGCATGATTGGCGCATCTAAATGTTCAAAGCAATGCTCTGCAACCCATGCACTAATTTCTCCGCCAATGCCCCCTGTTAAATTGTCTTCGTGTAGGATCATTAATTTACCAGTTGCTTTTACTGCAGTAGCAATAGCAGAATAATCCAATGGTGATAAAGTTCTTAGATCTACAATGTAAATTGATTGATCTGGATGTGCCTGCTGATAAGCCTTTGCCCAATGCACGCCCATGCCATAGGTAATGATCGTAGCATCTGTGCCTACTTGAATTACCTGGGCTTTACCAATTTCAATTTGATACATCGCATCTGGAATTTCTTCCTCAATGCTTCTATACAATGCTTTATGCTCAAAATATAAAATTGGATTAGGGTCAGCTAATGCGGCAATCAACAATCCTTTTGCATCGGTTGGATTAGATGGATACACCACTTTCAATCCTGCCACATGTGTAAACCATGCTTCATTGGATTGAGAGTGAAATGGACCAGCGCCCACACCTGCCCCTGTTGGCATACGCACCACCACGTCGGCATTTTGCCCCCAACGGTAATGCATTTTAGCTAAATTATTGACAATCTGATTAAAGGCAACAGTAACAAAATCTGCGAACTGCATTTCCACCACCGACTTCATTCCCTCCATACTCAAACCTAATGCAGCACCCACAATGGCGCTTTCGCAAATTGGTGTATTGCGAATTCTTTGTTTCCCAAATTGATCTACAAATCCTTCTGTAATTTTAAATGCACCACCATATTCCGCAATATCCTGTCCCATGATGATCATCTCAGGATATTTTTCCATCGACTGTCTCAATGCATCACTGATGGCCTCTATAAATCGTTTATTAGTTTGCGGGGTAGCAGCTACCTGTGCAAGATCTTGAATAGTGGTTTCATTAGCAGGCGCAAATAAATCAGCAAGCTCAGCTTCAATAGATGGCTCAAGCATTTCTGGCTCCATCGCTTTTTTCAAGTCCAATTCCATCTGATCTTTAAAGCGATTTCGGATATCAGCTACTTGCATTTCGGTAAGCACCTTTTCTTGTATTAAATACTGCTCGTAATTCTTAATTGGATCTTTCAAAGACCATGTTTCCATCAAATGCTTTGGCACATACTTCACCCCACTTGCTTCCTCATGTCCACGCATCCTGAAGGTTTCACATTCTATCAAATAAGGTTTTTGTTGATTGATACAGTATTCACGAACACCTTTGATTGTCTGGTATACTTCTAGAATATTATTTCCATCAATACGAATACCCTCCATGCCATATCCTTTGGCGCGGTCCACTAAATGATCACATTTATATTGTTCATTGGTAGGCGTACTTAATCCATACCCATTGTTCTCAATAATAAAAATGACAGGCAAATTCCAAACAGCAGCTACATTCAATGCTTCATGAAAATCGCCTTCGCTTGTACCTCCATCTCCAGTAAAAGCCATACTAGCTTTTAACTGTCCCCTTTGTTGATAAGCCAATGCAACGCCATCTGCAATAGCCAATTGTGGTCCTAAGTGAGATATCATTCCACATACATGATGTGCCTTGCTACCAAAATGAAAACTTCTTTCTCTGGCTTTACTATAACTACTTCTATCACCCTGCCATTGTTTGAATAAGTCTACCAAGGGCATTTTTCGAGAAGTGAAAACTCCTAAATTTCTATGCAAAGGCATGATCCATTCTGTTGGATCCATGGCTAAAGTTGCCCCAACAGCAATTGCTTCTTGCCCTATGCCACTAAACCATTTACTGATTTTACCTTGTCTTAGTAAAACCAACATTTTCTCTTCAATCATTCTAGGCCATAAAATGGACTCGTATAAATGAATTAACTCCTCATTACTCAGACTGCCACGTTTGTATTCCATTAGTCTTTAGAATTCAGCTTACTCAATAATTTCAATATCTCTAAGTACAACCACACCAACGTAACCAATAAACCAAATGCAGCATACCATTCCATGTATTTAGGTGCACCCATTTCGGATGCTTTTTCTATTGCATCAAAATCTAGTAACAAATTCAATGCAGCAATACCCACAATAAATAAACTGATACCAATGCTTAATGGTGAACTGTCAAATGCAAACCCCATTTCAAAACCGAACATACCTGCTATCCAAACAATTAAATAAAATAAACCAATGCCCATTGTCGCAGACATGATAATGGATCTTAATTTATTGGTCACAGTAATAATTCTGAAATTGTATAAGAAAAACATTGCAACAGCAACACCCAAGGTTAAACCTACTGCGTGTAAAATAATATTAGGATAGTTTTTTGCAAACAACGCATTGAAGGTTGCACTGATACCGCCAATAAATAAACCCTCTAATATACCATAAGCGGGTGTAAGGTAACCTGCCCATTGTGGCTTAAACATCACCACCAATGCCAATACCAATCCTCCAATTGCACCAGCAATCATTAAAGTTGTCGCGGTATTGGTATTACCTTCTGCATATACATTCCAAACATACATGGCAGATGCCAATACCATCAATAATAAGAATCCGAATTTATGAATCGTTCCACGAACACTCATTACACCAAACGCATTTGCATTTTCATGCAAAGACTTATCGAAAATTTTTTCTGTTAAGGTTGGATTACCTGTTTTAAATGCTGACATAGTTTAAAAATTTACTACTATAAAAATACAAAATTGCCGGGAAAGTAGTTCCTTAAAAATTAGTTAATCCCTTTGTTTTTTAACCCTGGATATTGATCCAGCAGGGCAAATTGATATTTATGCTTACTTTTTAGATATTGAATGAATTGGACCAGCTTGAGAGAATCTTCTGCGCGCCTAAACATATGGTCATGCATCAATACCACAAGGTGGTTTTTCGTTCTATTTTCATCGTGCTCAAACATACTATCCACTACAAATGCCATACGCTCTGGACTTTGAATAGGCCTTCCTTTATTGGTGAAACGCCATTCTACATCCCAACCCACGACATTGAATCCCGCACTATCTAATTTATGCACTAATGGACGTACTAGTTTGCTAGAAGATTGTACAGTGGCCGTACGCCAACCATTGTTTCCAGGCAACCTTACAATATTATTTTTAGTATTCAATACCACCGCAGCTTGCTTAAAATCTTCCAAAGCCGAATCTGGTTCATGGTAAAATTTTAAATAGTCTCCATAGGTGTGTGAAAAGCTATGATTGGTCAATAAAAACATATCAGGTCGATCGACAATCCTTTGATACAGTCGTTTGCCCCATTGTGACCTGGATTGATGCAATCCGATTTGAAAAAAAGTGGCTTTGGTATTTTCGTTAAGACAAATATCAATACAATTAGAAGTGCCAAATAAAGGACCATCATCAAAGCTTAAATACACATATTCTTGTGTCGAATCTAGAGGCTGATTTGAATTGGATGGCACCATCTTCCCCTCCTGGGTCAATAGCTTATCTGTTGACGCCTCAAAATGGGTCAACAGCATAAAACATTGAAGAAGAAGGTAAAAAACACTCCAGATCGGCATAAAACATTGATATTGAAGGCGCAAACTTAAACAAGAATTCAGAATAATCTGCTAAAAGATGCGGTTTTAGAGGCGCTACATTGTAACTTTGTGGTCCAATGGATGCAATATGCAAAAAGAAGTTGTTTTACAAGATGTAGTCATCAAGTTTGCTGGAGATAGTGGCGACGGTATGCAGTTAACTGGCCAGCAATTTACCAATAACACCGCCTTACTTGGAATCGATTTAGCGACTTTCCCAGATTTTCCTGCGGAGATTAGAGCCCCAATCGGAACCCTTCCGGGCGTGAGTGGATTTCAAATTCATTTTAGTTCTAATCCAGTATACACACCAGGTGATACTTGTGATGTATTGGTGGCCATGAATGCAGCTGCTTTAAAAGTAAATTTAAAGGGTTTAAAAAAAGGCGGCAAAATCATCGCAAATATCGAAGGATTTGATGCAAAAAATTTAAGACTTGCTGCTTACCCAGAAGGGATCAATCCATTAGAAGACGGAAGTTTAGATGGGTATGAATTAACGAAAGTTGATATTACAAAATTAACAAGAGAGGCCTTAAAGTCAAATACAGAGCTAGGTACAAAAGAACGTGATCGTGCAAAAAATATGTTTGTACTTGGTTTAATTTATTGGTTGTACAATAGAAACTTAGACAACACGATTGATTTCCTTGAAGAAAAATTTGGTAAGAAAGAAAATATTTTAAAGAGTAATATTGATGTATTAAAAGCAGGATACTATTATGGTGAAACTGCTGAATTATTCAATGCAAGGTATAAGGTAGAGAAATCAAAAATGGAGCCAGGTACTTACAGAAGTATTATGGGTAACCAGGCTTTATCGATGGGTCTAATTGCTGCAGCACAAAAAAGTGGTTTGCCTTTATTCCTTGGTTCTTACCCAATCACACCAGCTTCTGATATCTTACACGAATTAAGTAAGTATAAAAATTTCGGCATTAAAACTTTCCAAGCAGAAGATGAAATTGCAGGGATTACTGCAGCTATTGGCGCAAGCTATGGTGGTTCGATTGGTTTGACCACTACTTCTGGTCCGGGTATGGCATTAAAGACAGAAGCCATTGGATTAGCTACGATGCTAGAAATTCCATTGGTCATTGTGAATATTCAAAGAGGTGGACCTTCTACAGGTTTGCCTACAAAGACGGAGCAAAGTGATTTGATGCAAGCTTATTATGGACGTAATGGTGAAGCACCTATACCGATCATTGCTGCTGCTACCCCAAGTGATTGTTTCTTTATGGCTTTTGAAGCTGTGAAAATTGCTTTACAACATATGACACCAGTCATTCTATTGAGTGATGGTTATATAGCCAATGGTGCAGAACCTTGGAAATTTCCTGCTGCAGCTGACTTGCCAAAAATTGAAGTTAAATTTAAAACGAGTTTAGCCGAAGGAGAAGAAAAATTCTTGCCTTATAAAAGAGACGAAAAATTAGCTAGACCTTGGGCAGTACCTGGTACAGCTGGATTAGAACATCGTATTGGCGGAATTGAAAAGCAACACGAAACGGGCAATGTAAGTTACGATCCAGAAAACCATGAATTCATGGTAAAAATGAGACAGGCTAAAGTGGATAAGATTGCTGACTTTATCCCCTTACAAACCATTGATAGTGGCGCATCAAAAGGCAAAGTATTGGTACTTGGATGGGGATCTACTTATGGTACTATCAAGAGTGCGGTATTACAATTACAAAGCCAAGGCAAGGCTGTAAGCCACGCCCACATTAAGTATATGAGACCTTTCCCTAAAAACTTAGGTACTATATTAGCAGACTTTGAAACGATCTTAGTTCCAGAAATTAACAATGGACAATTGATTAAGATTATCAGAGATCAATATTTAGTAGATGCTAAAGGGTACAATAAAATCATGGGTATTCCCATTACGAAACAAGAATTAATTACCGCAATCGAATCCTATTTATAAAAAAAAGCGCTTCATCCTATTTAGATCGAAGCGCTTTTTTTATGCTTTCAACTTTTCTTTTTTCTTGGTTTCTTTTTCGTAGTACTTGCAAAATTGGGTCATACCACAAGTGCTACATTTTGGACTACGGGCTAAACAGGTATAACGTCCATGTAAAATTAGCCAATGGTGCGCTTTGTGCACTAACGCAGAAGGTATGTTTTTTATCAAATCTTTTTCTACTGCCAAAGGTGTAGTGGCAGTCATTGGCACTAAGCCAATTCTTCTGCTCACCCTAAATACATGCGTATCCACTGCCATATTTGGCTGTTGATCAATGACACTCGTAATTACATTTGCAGTCTTTCTCCCCACACCTGGCAATTGAACTAATTCATCTATCGTCATGGGGACTTCACCGTTAAAATTGGACAACAATAATTGACTCATGCCAATCAAGTGTTTTGTTTTATTGTTGGGATAGGAAATACTTCGAACTAAAGGGAACAAATCGTCAAAATTTGCTTGGGACATCGTTTCAGGATTCGGATATTTTGCAAAAATGCCTGGGGTCGTTAAATTGACGCGCTTGTCTGTACATTGAGCTGATAAAATCACCGCTACCAATAACTGAAATGGATTTTCATAAGACAGCTCTGTTTCAGCAACTGGAACATGTGTATTAAAGTAATCGATCACTCCCTGATAACGCTCTTGTTTTTTCATGCAACGTTATACTTATTTTTGCTGGTCTTTTTTGGAAGCAGTGTCTTCAAACAAATATACTTCCTCTCCTTCTCTTCTTAACAAGTAACGTTCCCTTGCATATTTTTCTACTGCACCCGGATTGCTTTGGAGGTTATTGAGTTGCTCCTGTGTAGCAGAAATTTCCTTTTCGTAATAGGTCTTAGCTTGTTCTAATTTTTCTAATTCAGCTGCACGATCTCTTTGGGTAAAAAAATCTCTTTGATCAAAAAAAAGCATCCATACCACAAAAGCCAAGATGGCAACAAAGTAGCGATTGGCCACATATGGAATTATTTTCTTAATAGCTTGCATAGGATAAGATTGCCCTAAAATTAGCATAGATATTAGAATACACCAATATTTATTACAAAAAAAGAAGCCCCATTGCTGGAGCTTCTCTATATAGTTCAAACTAAATTGACTTATTTGTTTCC
>JBFYPO010000006.1:0-6439 GCA_041303215.1 Asinibacterium sp.
GACCATGCTATCACGGTATCAGCAAGAATAGGATTGGTTTGTAATTCAACTTTTGTCACGGTCACATTTTTGCCATTGACTACAAATGCACCATTGATAAAGTCACCTAATCCAAGTTTTAAAGTTTGATTGGATAAGATGGTGGTATAATTGGTATTGGTAATTGTTTGGTCATCCACTTTCATAATAATATCCCCTCTTTTTAATCCCGCTTTTTCCGCAGGACTTCCTTTTAATACGTAAGCTAGTACAAAGGCAAGGGTCGTTTTGGTATCATCTGTATAGAATGCATTATTTTTTACACCTAAAACGGTGCTTACTCCATTCAATTGATTTTGCAAATTTGTCACGCTTTCATCGATCCATGAAAAACGATCTGTTTTGCCATAATCATTCAATAAGGTATAAAAATAATCAGTAGGCTTTTCAGTGGTTTTGGAACTAGCTAAACTAGGCATGTTGGTATTCCATAGGTAGTAATAACTCATGGCTTCATGGATCCAGGTATTGGCTGCAATATTTGGGTTTACTGGCGTGGTGGGCGTAGTAGCTTTAGGTGCAGGTTCTGCAGTTTCTTTTTTACATGCATTGAACACCAGGATCAACAATAATAATGATAAAAGCTTTTTCATATTCTTTAAAGATTCGTCGTAAATTTAATCATTCTCTAGTAAACCACATAAAAAATACTCCGTCAAATGATGCGTACAATATTCCTCTCTTTTTTATTGACATGGATAACAGTTTTTACTGTTAACGGTTACGGACAATCCAATGCCTATTATGCCGAAGTGGCGCAATGGCATAAGACTAGAATAGAGGCGTTAAAGATGCCCAATGGCTGGTTAAATTTAGAAGGATTATTTTGGCTAAAAGAAGGGGTGAATCAGTTTGGCGCTAGTTCAAAAAATGATCTAGTGTATTCTAATCCTGAGTTCCCAACTCATATAGGTGATTTTATTGTAGAAGGGGGGAAGGTGTTTTGGAAAAATGCGAATGGACAAAGTGTAACTGTTAAAACAGCTGCTGGCGCTGTGCTTCAAGACATTGCAGGTGTAAATTTATTGTCAAAAATAGATGGAGAATTTTCAAGTCATTGGAAAAATTTTACTTGGATTGTGATACAAAGAGAAGATAAAATTGGGATTCGTTTTAGAAATTTAAAAGCAAAAACATTACTCGAATTTAAAGGCATTGAAAGATTTCCTGTGGAAGCAAAATGGCGTATTAAAGCTCAAGTTATTCCACAAGATCAAAATCCTTTGATGATCATGAATGTATTAGGGCAGAACACGGCACAAAAACATGGCGGACAATTGGTTTTTGAAATAGAGGGCAAAACCTACCGTTTAGATGCAATAGATGAAGGCGGCACAAGATTGTTTGTTGCTTTTGCAGATGCGACAACTGGTAAATCAACTTATGGTGCTGGAAGATTTATAGAATTAGAAAGACCCGATGCAAGTGGGCATACTTATATTGATTTTAATAAGGCGTATAATCCGCCTTGTGCTTTTACAGCATTTGCCACCTGCCCTTTACCACCTCCTCAAAATAGAATGTCGATCGCTATTCCCGCGGGTGAAAAAAAATATGGACATCACTAAGGTCTCCATTAACTTTGGCGTCAAATGCAATCATTCACTCCATCCAATCCGCCCATTATTGCCATCATTGGTTTAGGCTATGTGGGTTTACCACTTGCTTTGGCGTTTTCCGAAAAGTACCAAGTCATTGGCTATGATGTTGATGTAGCAAGAGTAGAGGCACTGTTAAATGGGGTCGATATCACTTTACAAGCGTCCTCCTTAGAACTTCAATCTAAGTCGCAATTGCATTTTACCAGCGAATTAGCCGCTATTGCAAAAGCAACTATTTATATTGTAACTGTCCCCACTCCAGTGCATGCAGATAAGACCCCAGACTTAGGACCCTTGCTTGCAGCAAGTGCTCAAATTGCAACTGTATTAAAGCAGGGTGATGTGGTTATATATGAAAGCACGGTTTATCCAGGTTGTACAGAAGAAGATTGTGTGCCGGTGCTTGAACAAGGCGCTGGACTAGTCTATAATAAAGATTTCTTTTGTGGCTATTCTCCAGAAAGAATTAATCCTGGCGACCCAATAAATACGTTGACAAAAATCAAAAAAGTTACTTCAGGTTCTACTCCGGTAATAGCTAGCTATATTGATCAATTGTATGCAAGTATTATTACAGCGGGCACTTATAGTGCACCTTCCATCAAGGTGGCAGAAGCAGCCAAAGCTATAGAGAATGCACAAAGAGATGTCAATATTTCCTTTGTCAATGAATTGGCATTCATTTTTGATCGCATGGGTATTGACACCCACGAAGTTTTAGCGGCAGCAAGTACGAAATGGAATTTCCTTCCTTTTAAACCTGGCTTAGTGGGTGGTCATTGTATCGGTGTAGATCCATATTATTTAGCGCATAAAGCAAAAGCTTTAGGGTACAACCCACAAGTAATTTTGTCTGGAAGAGAAGTAAATGATCAAATGAGTTTATTTGTAACAAATAAAATTATTGATTTGTTAAGTGCAGCTGGTAAAAAAATTCAAGGGTCAAGCATTTTAGTACTTGGTGTCACTTTCAAAGAAAATTGTCCAGATATAAGGAATTCAAAAGTGTTTGAAATTATACAAACCTTAAAAGACAATGGTGGAAAGGTGGAAGCTTTTGACCCTTTCGCAAATGCGGATGAAGTGTTTGCAAAACAACAAGTACAATTGGTTACCGCATTGAATCAATATGACGCCATTCTATTAGCTGTGGCGCACGATTTCTTTAAAGCATTGGATTACTCGATGTTGAAAAAAGATGAAGCTGCTATTATTTATGATACCAAAGCATTTTTAGATAGGAGTATCGTAACAGCTAGATTATAAGAAAATATTTTACCTTCGAGTGTTTACAGTACGATTCATTTATAACTACCTAACCCAATAAACATGATAGAGTCAAAAAGATTCGGTTCTAAAAAAGCATTAGTAGATATTGACGAAACAATTTGTTTTTATTCAGATAAGCGTGTTTATGAATTAGCGGAGCCTAATTTTGAGAATATCGCTAAGATTAATAAATTATTTGATGAAGGTTGGCATATCACCTATTGGACTGGAAGAGGTGAAAGTTCTAAAAGAGATCTAAGGGCTTTGACTTTAGAACAATTAGCAGCATGGGGCTGTAAGTTCAATGAGTTGATTACGGGGTATTGCCCAAACGGTGGTGCAGTAAAACCAAATTTCGATTTAGTGATTGACGACAAAGCAAAACGCATCGAGGAGCTGTAAGTGCTTTTGGGTAGATACTGCTATTAGTAGAACAAAGTTGAAAAATAAAATTAAAGGGCCAAAGTGGCTCTTTTGTTTTTTCTAGCAAAAGGCAGGTAGAACAACCAAAAATGCGAAATGGCAGCAATTTCAAAAGTAATTAAATAAAAAGGCCAATCCCCAATGATGAGTGGATTGGCAGCAGTTGGACGTGCTCTTAAAAACATATAATTAGTTCCAATTGCATAATTCATGATACCTACGGAGAGGACCACCCATTGAGAGTATCCAAATATTTTTAACCATGATTTTGGTCTTGGTCTAAAACCATTGTGCTTCACCATATATAAGACAACTAGTAATAGTCCGCCGTGACCAATAAAAAAGCTATAAAAGTTATAACCAACTACACCTGTATTAAATTCTGGTGTCATGAGTGCATGTATTCCACCTAATAGGCCCCAATAATAAACGAATTCTCCTAAGAGTTGATTTTTATTGAAAAGATAAATGATGCATAATATAGAACTGATGCTACATAAATGTGCAGGAATATTTTGTTGAATATTCCATAAGCCATTGTAGTAATTGTAAGTTTGTTCAATTAGCAAGTTGGCCAATAATAAGAGTGCAATAAATAAATCGTATTGCTTGATCTTAATGAATTTGAAATATTTGGGTAGTTGGACCAATAAAAAAATACAACCACTGATAAATAAGATACTTTGCCACCATAAAGGAGAAAAAGTGGCTAGTGTAATTGATTTTTCAAATTGCATAGGACATTCAGGTGGTTTAGTGCATTCATTTTATTGATTGTACCAAGAAAGGCACAATTTAACTTTTTCTGACTATAATCTATCGACTACCTTAGGAAACAACTTGATTTATGCTAATTTGATAGGGGGTAAATGCCATGCTATTTACTGCCATAGATGTAAAAACCGTTCCTTAGTGGGGGAATTTGCTTGGCCTAGTGTTGTTTTAAGCATGCAAAAAAAATACCTACACCAAGAAGCACTTAAACAAGTATTTATATGTGATCAGCAAGCTATATATGCCATGGGCTGTGGCGAGTTGGCCAAAGCACATCCCATGTGTAACGGTTATCACCTATTAAGTTCTATCGACGACATTACGAGTATTGAACTTGGACCAGAAAAAGGGGTATTCCTCATTGACTGTGCCATGTTTGACTTCGATTCCCCCCTGGTCCGAAAAAAGATCCAGTCCCTTCAACTACTTTTTCCTTTGATTATCTTATTAAACGAAGACACTCCAGATTATACATTGTATCAATTACTTGATTTGGAAGTGGATGTCCTTGTTTCAAGAAATATGTCAAGCAATGAATTGAATAAAGCTGTCGAAATGGCTTGTCAACATAAAATCTATTTTTGTAATCATACAGCAGCACGTGTGTTTTCTCTAACACAGGAAATGAATAAAATTAATTTAATAGAACGCGTGCAAGCGCTTATGCTCTATGATAAATATATTTTGATTCGAATTTGTGAAGAAGCCTCTAGCAAACAAATTGCCGCAGAACTTGGACATAGTAAAAGAACGATCGAAGGTCATCGAACCAGGCTCATGCAAACACTTGCCGTAAAAAATGTGGCAGGTCTTGTCAAAATCGCTATGAGTACCAAATTATACGATCATTATTTAGCCAATCCGGGATGGTATGCAAGTTGTTTGTTAGCTAAAACATCCTCTTTATAATAGTGGATCGTTTTGAATTGTCCATGAATGAAGCCTGCAGCTTGGTCGGTGAAATGTTTACTTTCGGCAAATCTACTTTGACCACCAGTGATGATCGTTTTTGCATTTAATCTTTTTCCAAATTCAACTGCCGCCACAAAACTATTACCTGTATAGCCATAACGTTTTGTAGTAGTTGGATAGCGTCTGCTTTCAAAAGAAGGTAACCCACCCCATCTAGAAGAAGCCTGATTCACTGCTAAGCTCATTTGATTGTCATCAAAATTTTTGCCTGGACCCACTCTTTGATATCGATTGATCTCGCCCCATTTCATTTCCCATTGACCATACCATTTTTCAAATTGATCCAAAGTGGCTTCTAATAATTTGACCTTGGTTTCAAAAGGCACTTCAAGGTCCATGCGGTTGTACTTAACCAATATTTGTGTAGCTGCTTCTTCTGTCTCTGCAGGAGGAATTTCTGTTCCTAATTTAGTAGCCCATTCGATAGCAATACTCGTAGCAATTGAATTTGTATCTGCCACATGATCCCAACTGGCTAAATAGTCAATGGCTTTTTTCGTTCTTGGAGCAAGAGTTGCTGTTGTTGCAGCCGCTATAAAACGGGGCAATAAAATAGAAAAGGCGCTTAATTTTTTATTATAACCCAATGCTATGAGCTCCTCTAAATTAATTTTATCAATTTTAGATAGTAATGCTACCGCCGTGACGCCTCTTCCATTTTCTCCATCTGGTGCCATATAAGCTGGATAGTTAGTTGCTTTAGGACTTTGATCTCCTGCCACAGTAAACGGTGTTGCGTTACAATTTTGTAACCAACCATTAGACGGGTTAATACTTTGTACAATCTCTTTTAAAGAATGCAAACCCTTCCAATCAGTTGCTTTTGTGGTGCCGTCTACTGGTCGTGTATAATCAAATTTTGGATCGCGCTTGGGCATAAAGTTACCATGCCAATATGCAATATTACCCGCTGCATCTGCATAGACTGTATTATTACTATTATTTGCTAATAGCTCCATTGCTTTTGTATACTCTCCCAAGTTCTTAGCTTTTGTTCTTGTCCAACATTCTATCAACGCATCTAAGGATCTATTATTTTCTTGTAGACTTAACCATTTACCTTTTTGCATTCCCATCACTGGTCCGTGGTCTGTATAGTAAGTATCAAATGAGTTTGTTTTTAATACGCCGTTGTCCAGGTATTTGATGTTTATTTTTCGAGCACCTATTTTTTTATTTTCTTTTTCGTAGGTATAAAACAACTCGTTGTTTATTTTTTGAACTTGTTCTTCATACACATCCGCCACATCTGCATAACTACTTGTATGCATCCATCCACAATGTTCGTTAAAGCCTTGGTAAATAAAGAACTGCCCCCAGGTCACTGCGCCATAGGCATTTAAACCTTCTTCGCTCACCAT
>JBFYPO010000007.1:0-23654 GCA_041303215.1 Asinibacterium sp.
GTAATGATTCCAATTAAAGCCATGATACCAAAGGCAATAATGGCAACAGTAATGCTAGTTCTGAGTTTATTGCCCTTGACGGTACGCCAAGCTAACACAAATGAGTCCTGTAAGGTCATAATGAGGTTTTATCTGAGCCAAAGGTAGGACAGATTGAATAAGGTACCACTTTATAAGGGTATCTATTTGAGGAACGGCTAAAAGTAGAGATAAGAGAGGAATAGATTGGGTAAAATTCCTAATGCCAATGTTAGAACAGCAAAAACAAGTAGTTTATACTGATAGCCTTGCTCCAAAGGTTCCATTGCCGGAACACCTTCTGCAAAATACATCGCTTGTATTAACTTAAAGTAATAGTATACACTTACCGCTGCAAACAAGATAGCGACTACAACCAACCACAGACCCAGACCAGACTGAACTGCCGCATTCAACATATAATACTTAGCAAAAAAGCCTCCCGTTAAAGGGATACCTGCTAAGGATAATAAGAAAATAGTAGTGACCGCTGCCAACATCGGTTCTTTTTTTGCTAAACCATTGAATGCTTCAAAGCTATATTCTTTCATTTTAATCAATACGCCAAACAAGCCAATACTAGCCACAGAATAAGCCATGATATAAAGCAAAATGCCTTCTGTTGCAAAACTTGTTGCACCATACAATGCGAAAAGCATAAAACCAACCTGTGCAATACTAGAATAAGCTAGCATTCTTTTTACACTGCGTTGAAATACTGCGGTAATATTCCCCACAAATAAAGTGGACAACAAGACAAAAGTCAACAATATATTCCAAGCATACCCTAATGCTTTAAATTGGCTATGAAATAATACTACGAATGCAATCATCGCAGTGGCTTTCACAATCGTCGCCATAAATGAAGTAAAGACAGTAGGTGCACCATCGTACACATCTGGCGTCCAAAAATGAAAAGGGGCAGCAGATACTTTAAAATTAAAAGAAGCAAAAATTAAAATCAAGCCAGCAGAAAGCATCAATTGTTCTCTCACCAAGCCAGTGCTTGGATGCACCACAGGTGTAGTAATTTGGAAAGTGCCAGTGGCGCCATACATAAATGCAATACCCAATAAAAAGATACCTGTAGAAAAAGAGCCCATTAAAAAATACTTTAAAGCTGCTTCATTGCTGTTTAAATTCTTTTTATCCGCACCTGTTAAAATATACAATGGAATAGATAAGATTTCAATACCGATAAACAACATCAATAAATTATTGAATGAAGTCAAAATACTCGCGCCACATAAAATAAAGAAAAACAAAGCATAAAAATCAGCAGCATGGTTGCCTATTTTGGCAATTTCATTGCCATTTAACCATACATACAAGAAAGTAAGAATAAATAAAATGGTATTTACAAATAAACCAAATTGAGTAAATGAAAGCATGCCTTTCGTATCCAAAGGAATCGAATACACGCCATTTAATTGTAGGATATTGACTACGATCAATGCCAATAGACCTGACAATGCAATACGTGTATGCGTTTTTTCATTGTCGGTTATCCAAGAAGAAAACATCATCAATACACCTAATAAAGCGGAAGCAATAATTGCGTTCATTATAAATTCATTTAATTATTTGATAAACAATTGTTGTAAGGTATCAGCAGTTAGGTCAAACAATGGTGTTGGATACACCCCTGTAATAACCACTACAAGAAACAATACAATCAAAACAAATTGTGCAGGCAAATTTGGTGTTTGCATTTTTTGAATGCTTTCACTCACTTCGCCATAAGCACATTTTTGCACCATATTCAAGGTATAAATAGCAGCTAACACCACGCTTACACCAGCTGCTGCTGCCATCCATGGATTGAATTGGAACAATGCGTTGAACATTAAAAATTCACCGATAAAAGCATTGGTTAATGGCAAGGCAATATTTGCAAAAGAAAAACCTACAAGCAAAATGCCTAGTGTTGGATTTTGTTTTGCAAGCCCTCCCATGGCTTTCAAAGACCTTGTGCCTGTTTGTTGTTCAATCAGGTCTGCAATAATCCACAAGCCAAGTACATTAATGCCATGTGAAAATAATTGTATTAAAACCCCTTGAGTACCTATTTCTATATTGGTAAACAACGCCGCGCTCATCAATCCAATATGCGCTATAGAAGAGTAGGCAATCAATCTCTTCATGTCGTCTTGGCGAATAGCAATGAAAGAAGCATATAAAATACCAATTACAGATAGCAGCACAACAAAATTGGAGTGTGCACTAAATGCATCTGGGAATAAAGGCATCAGCCATCTAATCACACCATATAAACCCATCTTAACCATCACAGCACTTAATACCATCGTCACTGCGGTTGGAGACTGTTCATATGCATCTGGCTGCCATGTGTGCAATGGGAAAATAGGCATCTTGATAGCGAAGGCAGTAAAGAATAAAGCGAACGCAGTCACTTTTTGTCCCGCAGTTAAATTGGCTAATTTAAAAGAAGCATAAGCAAAACTTTGATCTGCTGTATGTGTATACACATATATAATACCAATCAACATAAACAAAGAACCCAAAAATGTATAGATAAAGAATTTAAAAGTAACGGCAACGCGTCTTTCTCCTCCCCAAATAGAACAAAGAAAATAAACAGGAATTAACGCAAGCTCCCAGAAGAAATAAAATAACAATGCATCTCCTGCTAAAAACACCCCCAATAAGCCGGTTTGCGTAAACAACATCAGAGAAAGAAATTGGTTTCTATTTTTAATGTGGTTCTTTGATGTTGCTATAAAAATGGCAGGAAAACTAATACAAGTTAAAAGCATCAAAATTTTTGATACACCGTCTGCAGTGAGGACGAATCTAGCATTGATACTCGCTAGCCACATGGCATCAAAATTTTGAGCCCCATTGAATGCAATGTTTAAAGAAAGCGCCATTGCGATTCCACTTGCTGCAATAGCAACATAATTTGCTTTTTCATCCTGTTTAACAAACAACAAAATAATTGCTGCAATAAACGGAACCGATAGAATTGAAAGTAATACCATTGTTGCTATTAATTTATTTAATCAAATTTTGAAAGAATCGAGTAAGTGCAATATCATTGAACCAAATCAAGAATAACACCACCATACTCAGCACCATAAATAAAATGTAATACCCCACTTGTCCACTCTGCATTAAGCGTGTCTGTCTTGCGCCGTACTGCACTAATTTTCCGGCACCATTCACAACACCATCGATTACATTTTTTTCGATTACCTCTTTTAAGAAACCAGCAAAACGATGTAGTGGTTGAACAATTGCTTTTTCATATAATTCATCCACCAACCATTTGTTGTACAAGAATTTACCTAAAGCAGTTTGTGGTTCACCATCGGCTTGTTTACTGTATTTGCTAATTGCAATGAGTAAGGCCGTTAAAGCAATGCTCACAGAACTGCCCATTAAAATCCATTCGGTCGTATGTGATAAATGCAATGGTGCTTCTTCTCCAATGATGCTAGACAAATGATGTCCCAACCAATGGTTGCCGCCTAATATTGCTGGCACACCCATGGCACCTCCTACTGCACTTAATACGGCCAATAGAATCAAAGGCAATGTCATTGCAACAGGGCTTTCATGTAGATGATGCGCCTGTGCTTCAGTACCTCTAAACTGACCTAAGAATGTAGTAGCATATAAGCGGAACATATAAAAAGCGGTCATTGCTGCTCCTACCACCCCTAAGTACCAGTAGAGTGGATTTTTTGCAAAGGCTGCTGCTAGAATTTCATCTTTAGAGAAGAAACCACTAAATGGAGGTACCCCTGCAATCGCAATACAGCCAATTAAGAAAGTCAAATGCGTGATGGGTAATTTAGATTTTAACCCACCCATCTTACGAATATCTTGTTCATGGTGCATCGCATGAATTACAGATCCTGCAGCCAAGAATAACAATGCTTTAAAGAAAGCGTGTGTGATCACATGAAATACAGCGCCAGAGTATGCGCCAACACCTAAACCCAAGAACATATACCCTAATTGACTTACAGTAGAGTAAGCCAATACTTTTTTAATATCATTTTGTTTAATCGCAATGGTTGCAGCCAATAAAGCAGTACTGATACCAATGATCGCCACCACGTGTTGAGCAATTTCACTATGGGTATAGAAAATGTTAGTTCTAGTGATCATATAAATCCCTGCAGTTACCATGGTAGCAGCGTGGATTAAAGCGGATACGGGTGTTGGACCAGCCATCGCATCTGGCAACCAAGTGTACAATGGAATTTGCGCACTCTTACCCATCGCACCTACAAAAAGCAATAAAGTAATCGCAGTGATGTCTGTACTAGATAATTTAGCTAAACTTTCTGCCGTCAATACTTCACCATAGCTTACTGTTCCAAGTTTTACAATCATCCAGAATATAGCCAATAAGAATCCGAGGTCACCAATTCTATTCATGATAAAGGCTTTCTTAGCAGCATTATTATAGGTTGTATTGCTAAACCAATAACCGATCAATAAATAAGAACATAATCCAACGCCTTCCCATCCAATGAACATGATCACATAGTTGTCTCCTAAAACCAATAAAAGCATGGAGAATATAAATAAATTTAAATAAGCAAAGTAACGTGCATAATGCGGTGCGGTTTCCTCATGCATATACGCAGCAGAATACAGATGAATCAAAGTGCCCACACCCGTGATCACTAATAAAAATAAGCTTGACAATGCATCCACTCTAAAGTCGAATGGTATTGTAATAGTGCTTGTATTAATGAAGTCGAAAAGATGTGCTGTTATAGCTCCTTGCTCCTTCACATTCCAAAATGCAATCAAGCTTAAAACAAAAGAGGCAAATATGTACATCGTGCCATTATAAGCAATCGTCTTTTTGCTCCAAATATTACGCCCTAGTCCATTGAATAAAAATCCAGCTAGTGGCAAAAGGGTAATCAATGCTAATATTACTTTCATGTGGAATGAATTAATTCTTTAATCTATTTAAGAAATTGATGTCTACCGAATGGGTATTGCGGTACATCATTACAATAATAGCCAAGCCAACACTCACTTCGGCTGCTGCTACCACCATAATGAAGAACACAAAAATTTGCGCATCAATACCCACTGTAGTGGTTGGTGCATTTTGCAAAGCCATTCCATGGTACATTTTTGAAAACGCCACCAACAATAAGTTGACCGCATTTAGCATCAATTCGATACACATGAATACGATAATGGCATTGCGACGTGTTAATACGCCTACAACACCAATACTAAACAAGGCCAAACATAAAAAGATATAATACTGTATAGACATCGCTACTAATTTTATTAATAATTATTTTTTTCCAATGATGACTGCTCCTACCATCGCGCTTAAAAACAAAACACTACTTATTTCAAAGGGTACTACATAGTCACTAAATAAAGCTTTTCCCAAAGGATGGATCAAACCAATGCTGCCCTCTTTCAATAAAACTTGTTTGTCTTGAATTTGTGCAGTTTGTTTTACCACCGCAATTAACAAAGTAAGCAAGCTTCCTCCTGCGATCACCCCTGTTAATTTTACCAATAATTGTTTTTGAGGCTCGGCATCTTTCTTGATATTCATTAACATGATTACAAATAAGAACAATACCATTATCGCACCAGCGTATACAATAATGTTTACGATCGCCAAAAATTGTGCATTCAATAAAATATAATGTCCAGAGATGGCGAAGAACACCATAATCAACCACAATACACTGTGTATTGGGTTTTTACTAATCAATACCATCGTAGCACTTACAATTGCAAATGCAGATAATAGATAAAATAAAATGTCTACTGTATTCATAGTATAAATTATGCTTCTACTCCTTTAGCTAAAGCCAAATCAGCGGCTTCAGTAGTTGGATTGGGGATTAATAAATCTGATTTGCCATAAATGAACCCTTTACGTGTGTAATTAGCAGGCGCGAAAGTTTCACTTAAATAAATGGCGTCCTTAGGACAAGCCTCTTCACATAAACCACAGAAAATACAACGCAACATATTGATTTCGTATTTTGCTGCATATTTCTCTTCTCTGTATAATTTTTCCTCGCCTTCTACACGTTCAGCGGCTTCCATCGTAATGGCTTCTGCAGGACAAGCCACAGCACACAAACCACATGCGGTACAACGCTCTCTGCCTTCTTCGTCTCTATTTAACACATGAAGCCCTCTAAACACTGGACTAAATGGACGCTTCTCTTCTGGATAACGAGTGGTCGGTTGCTTTTTAAACATATGACTAAACGTTATCATCATCCCTTTGATAATATTAATCAAGTACAAGCGCTCCCAAAAAGTCATGGGTTGTCTGTTTACTGCTTGTGCTTTATTGGTTAATGGTTGCATGTCTTTATACAATGAGGTTTTAAAATTATAAGTTGGCTAAAATCAACGCACCTGTAATTAATAAATTAAAGAGTGCCAATGGGATCATTGTTTTCCAGCCTAAGTTCATTAATTGGTCATATCTAAAACGAGGAATTGTCCAACGAATCCACATAAATAAGAAAATGAATAAAACGATTTTGATCAACAAAGTGCCTACCCCTATCATCGCAGCAATATTAGGTGCTACCGTAGATTCGTCAAAGAAAGGCAAGTCATACCCACCAAAATACATCGATGCCATAATAGCACTACTCATAATCATGTTGATGTATTCTGCAAATAAGTAAAATCCTAATTTCATAGATGAATACTCCTGATGGTATCCAAAATTCAATTCGTTCTCTGCTTCAGGTAAATCAAATGGAGTTCTATTACACTCTGCCAAGGCAGCTACAAAAAATAATAAAAATCCCAAGGGTTGATACACAATATTCCACCAATTACCTGTGATCTGTTGTTCTACAATTGTTTTTAAACTTAATGATCCTGTCGTCATCAACAATGCAATCAATGCCAAGCCCATCGCTAATTCATAACTAATTGCTTGAGATGCTGCTCTTAAAGAAGACATTAATGAAAACTTATTATTAGAGGCCCATCCTCCAATCATGATACCGTAGACGCCCATGCTCACCACAGCGAAGACATATAAAATACCAATATTGATGTCTGCTATTTGCAAAGCTATCTTGCGTCCAAATAGTTCGATATCTGACCCCCATGGTATCACTGCACAAGTCATCAAACTTGCTGTCATCGCCAAACCTGGACCTAAAATAAATAACCACTTATTCGCTGCAGTTGGTATAATCTCTTCCTTCATGATCAATTTCAAACCATCTGCAAGAGGTTGTAATAAACCAAAAGGACCTGCCCTGTTTGGACCTGGTCTATCTTGTAAAATAGCTGCCACTTTTCTTTCACCAAAAGTAGTATACAACGCGATGCCCAAACTGCCGAAAACAACTACGGCAATTAAGATTAATTTTTCTATCACCAGCCCCCAATCAAATGCAAGAATTGTCATGCTAATATAATTATGCTTTATGAGTATTGTTTGTGTTAAAAGTGTCCCCATGAGAAGGTCCATTTATTTTTCCTAAATGAATGCTCGGTTGATTCACTTCACTTTCGTCATGAATATCCATCAATAAATGTGGTGTTCTTCCATCATTCACAGCAGTAAAGGTTTCCGTTGGTTTAGTAGTTCCAATTTTACCTGCATAATGTCCTTGTGCAATTACAGATTGCCTACTAATTTCACGAGGGCCTTCAATGATCCAGTCTGCTGTTTCTTTTTTATCAAAACGACAAGTATTACAGATCCAACCCGGCTTTCCATCTGGCGTATCTTCCACTTCACCCCATTGGTCTTTACGCGCTGTGACTCTATACACTTCATCTCCTCTATTCCATAAGGTGACTCTACCAGAACAAGTTGGACAATCACGATGCGCATCCATTGGTTTTAAAAACCAAACACGATTTTTAAAACGGAAAGTTTTATCTGTTAATGCACCTACTGGACAAACATCAATCACGTTGCCAATAAATTCATTGTCTAAGCTCTTTTCTATATGTGTTGCAATTTCAGCATGGTCTCCACGATCTAATACACCATGAACACGCTTATTGGTTAATTGATCCGCAGTAAAGACACAACGGTAACATAAAATACAACGCGTCATATGCAATTGTATATGCTTTCCTAAGTCATGCTTCTTGAAAGTTCTTCTTTGAAATTCATAACGCGTATCTGACTTGCCATGTTCAAAACTTAGATCTTGCAAATGACATTCACCTGCTTGGTCACAAATTGGACAATCCAAAGGATGATTCAATAACAAAAATTCAACCACGCCAGCTCGTGCATCAATTACTTTCTCGCTAGTAATATTTTTGACTTCCATGCCATCCATCACAGTGGTTCTACAAGAAGCCACCAATTTAGGCATGGGGCGTGGATCTTTTTCTGAACCTTTTGACACTTCTACCAAACAGGTTCTGCACTTACCACCACTCCCTTGCAACTTGCTGTAAAAACACATTGCAGGAGGTGCTACTTGTCCACCAATTAATCGAGCAGCTTGCAACACCGTAGTGCCAGCAGGCACTTCAATTGTGATGTTGTCGATTGTTACTTTAAATAAATTTTGTTCGCTCATAGTTTATAGTGCTATGTTATGCAGGTACATGAATTGGATCTGCATAGTGTTGTAAACCGAAATTGCTTGTTTGTGAAAGTTCAGGATTGTTAACATGCCATTCAAATTCATCACGGAAATGACGAATCGCAGCTGCTACAGGCCATGCTGCAGCATCTCCTAATGGGCAAATAGTATTTCCTTCTATCTTTCTTTGAATATCCCATAGTAAATCGATGTCTGCACTTGTTCCTTTACCATGTTCAATTTTATATAATATTTTTTCCATCCAGCCAGTTCCTTCTCTACATGGAGAACATTGGCCGCAACTCTCATGGCGATAAAAACGCGCCAAAGTCAAAGTGTTTTTTACAATACATTGATCTTCGTCTAAAACAATGAAACCACCAGAGCCCAACATAGATCCAGTAGCAAAACCACCATCACTTAAACTCTCGTAGTTCATGTAACGTGGCGCACCAGTGGCTGTTTTTAATAATAAGTTAGCTGGTAAAATTGGCACAGAAGATCCACCAGGAATACAAGCTTTTAATTGCTTGCCTCCTTTAATGCCGCCGCAATATTCGTCACTATAAATAAATTCTTCTACTGTAATTGTCATGTCAATTTCATACACACCTGGCTTATTGATATTACCACATGCAGAAATTAATTTTGTACCAGTAGACCTACCCACACCAATCTTTGCATATTCATCGCCCCCTAAATTTATGATAGGAACAATCGCAGCCAATGTCTCTACATTGTTCACCACGGTTGGACGTTGCCATAAACCTTGTATCGCAGGGAATGGAGGCTTAATACGAGGATTACCGCGCTTGCCTTCCAAAGATTCAATCAAAGCAGTTTCTTCTCCACAGATATAAGCACCCGCTCCACGTTGCACATGGATATTGCAATCAAACCCTGTTCCTAAAATGTTATTTCCTAACCAACCATTTGCCTTCGCTTCATTGATGGCCTCTTCCAATATGTCTACAATCCAAGCATATTCACCTCTGATATAAATATAAGTGTCATTAGAACCCAATGCAAAACTTGATACAATTAAACCTTCAATTAAAAGGTGTGGTAAAAATTCCATCAAGTACCTGTCCTTGAAAGTACCCGGCTCACTTTCATCCGCATTACAAACCAAGTGACGCGGAACGCCTTCTGGCTTTGCAATAAAACTCCATTTCATTCCAGTAGGGAAACCTGCACCACCTCTTCCTCTTAATCCACTTTTCTTAACTTCTTCTACAATGGATTCTGGATTCATTTCTTTCAAAGCTTTTTCTACACTACGGTAACCACCCTCACGACGATATACCTCGTAAGAACGAATCCCTGGTACATTTGCTTTGTCTAATAATAGTTTTACACCCATTTGAATATTTTTAACGCGTTCTGTGATTTATTATTTAGTTGCAGTTGCACTATATTCTGCAATAATTTGATCTACTTTCTCTTTAGTTAGATGCTCTTTGTAAATTTTACCAACTTGCATCATCGGCGCATAACCACAAGCACCAAGACACTCCACTAATTTCAAAGTAAAGATGCCATCCTTGGTTGTTTCACCAGGTTTGATGTCTAGTTTTTGTTGGATATAGGCAATGATGTCATCAGCACCGCTAATCATACATGGACCAGTTTGACAAACTTCAAAAATGAACTTTCCAACAGGCTTCAAATTAAACATGCTGTAAAAGCTCGCCACTTCATACACTTCAATTGGCTCAATTTTTAATAAATGAGCGATATAATCCATCAGCTCAGTAGGCAACCATCCATCAAAACTTTCTTGTGCAAGATGCAAGGCTGGCAACAATGCACTTTTTTGTTTTCCTTCGGGATAACGCGCTACCAAGCGATTAAACTCGGTCATTTGTGTGTCATTAAAAGTATAGGTCATATCGAAAATTTCTTTAATTATAATTTTTTATGCATCTAATTCACCTGCTATCAAATTCAAACTACTCATGGTCACCACCGCATCACTTAACATGCCTCCTTTAATTAATTCTGGGTATGCTTGGTAATAAATAAAACAAGGTCTCCTGAAGTGCAATCTAAATGGGGTACGACCTCCATCGCTAATTAAATAAAAACCAAGTTCACCATTGCCTCCTTCTACTGGACTGTATATTTGACCTTTTGGCAAATCAATTTCACCCATGATGATTTTAAAGTGCCAGATCAATGCTTCCATTTTAGTGTACACATCTTCTTTCTTTGGAAGATAGTATTCTGGCACATCCGCATGGAATACTTCCGCCTCTGCACCTTTGAAAGCTTGTACTTTTTCGTAAGCTTGTCTAATAATAGAGATACTCTCCCACATTTCTGCATTGCGCACTAAAAAGCGATCGTAGTTATCTCCAGTAGTACCCACAGGTACGGTAAAATTAAAATCTTGATAGCTGCTATAAGGTTGATGCACACGTACATCATAGTCCACTCCAGCTGCTCTTAAATTTGGACCTGTAAAACCATAATTCATCGCACGCTCCGCACTAATACCACCGGTACCTTGCGTACGTTCCATAAAGATTCTGTTTCTTGTAAATAAGTTTTCAAATTCTTTAAGCACTTTTGGATATTCATTTAAGAACTTCTCCAGTTTAGTAAAGGCGGTGTTTGAAAAATTTCTTTCAAATCCCCCGATACGACCAATGTTAGTGGTTAATCTTGATCCGCAAATTTCTTCATAAATTTCATAAATCAATTCACGGTATTGCATCACATATAAAAATCCAGTATAAGCACCTGTATCCACACCCACAATAGAATTACAAATTAAGTGATCCGAAATACGAGCCAATTCCATAATAATCACACGTAAATAATCTACGCGCTTTGGTGTTTCAATATTTAAAAAACGCTCGCAAGTAATATGCCATCCCATATTATTGATAGGACTACTACAATAGTTCAAACGATCTGTAATGGGTGTAATTTGATACAATGGCCTGCGTTCTGCTAATTTCTCAAATGCACGATGTATATAGCCCACTGTTTGATCAGATGAAACAATACGTTCTCCATCTACTTCCATGATATTTTGGAATACACCATGCGTGGCAGGATGTGTAGGTCCAATATTTAATGTAGTCGTAGTTTTTTCGATCGACCCTTCTGGTAATGTGATGTGGTTGTGTTCCATGTATAGTTAGTTATACCTTTTTTTAATAATTATCCTCTTCCAAACATTTCATCATCCTTGTCTATTCTTGTTTGATCTTCTAATGGGAACTCCTTTCTTAATGGGAAATAATCCATCTCGTCCACATTTAAAATGCGTTTAAGATTGGGATGCCCAACAAAATTGATTCCAAAGAAATCATAGGTTTCACGTTCCATCCAATTGGCAGACTCAAATAATTTAGTAGCTGTAAACACCTCTGTATTGTCTAAACCAGTGCTTACAGAAAAACGAAGTCTAACATTTTCTTTCAAATTATGCAAGTGGTATACCACCACCAATTCAGCACCTTTCTGTTCTGGATAATTCACCGCGCAGATATCTGTCAAAAATGTAAATTCCAATCCTGGTTCGTCATACAAAAATTGCAAGACTTTCAAATTCATTTCTTTTGGAGCTTCAAATGAAAGCATGCCATAAGTAGTTGCAAATTGACCCACTTGGTCACCAAATTTTGCAACTAATTTTTCTTGTATAATTTCGTTATTTAACGACATATGGTAAGAATTAAATTGGCTATTGAATGCCGTAACTATTTAATAAAGCTTTGTATTGTTCACTATTTCTACGACGAATGCTTTCTTGTCCAACCAAATCTTGAATCTTCATAAATCCATCAATGATGGCTTCTGGTCTTGGAGGACATCCTGGCACATACACGTCAACAGGAATTACTTGGTCAATGCCTTGTAACACACTATAGGTATCAAAAATACCACCGCTTGAAGCGCAAGCGCCCACTGCGATTACCCAACGTGGCTCAGCCATTTGAATATATACTTGTCTTAAAACTGGTGCCATTTTTTTTGCAATCGTCCCCATCACCATCAATAAATCACACTGACGCGGAGAGAATCCCACACGCTCTGATCCAAAACGTGATAAGTCATAATGCGACGCCATCGTTGCCATGAATTCAATACCACAACAAGAAGTTGCAAAAGGCAAAGGCCATAAAGAATTTTTTCTTGCTAGACCTACTACAGAACTAAGTTGTGTTGCAAAAAAACCGTCACCTGTTACACCATCTGGTGCCTTACCCATTCCAATTGCATCTGCAATTTCTGCTTCTTTTGGATGAATGTTAAATCTTACTGGACGCATAGTATATGCATTAAATTTTTAAAAAATTAATCTTCCCATTTAAGTGCTCCTTTCTTGATAATGTAAACAAAACCTACCAAGAAAAATCCAACAAATAAAACCACTTCAAAAAATCCTGCCCATCCTAAACTTTTAAAATTAACTGCATAAGGATAAAAGAAAATGACTTCGACATCGAATAAGACAAACAGAATAGCTACTAAGAAATATTTAATCGCCATTGGTGACCTTGCATCACCATGAGATTCAATACCACTTGCAAAATTTTCTAATTTGTCTGATGTTTTTCTTTTAGGACCAAGCAAGCTAGATACTAATATCATGATGGCCACGAAGCCACCTGCAAATAGTATTTGCAAAACGATTGGTAAATAATTTGCAGCACTGTTCATTTCTAAGTCGTTTAGGTGCCGCAAAAATACGCAAAGGATACTTGTTTTAACTAAAAACTCCCCATAAATGGGGAGTTTTTAGAATCTTTTTTTAAAAGCCCATTTAGGCCAAAAAAAGTATAATTAATTATTACTGCTTTGAGTTGCCGTATCTGCAGCAGGCTTCTGATTCGCCTGCATTTTTTTGATGATTTCCCAGTTCTTAGTTAAGCTTTCTTTGATTTTTAAAGTTTGCGCTTCACCAGGTAATAATTCCAATACTTTATCACACATTTCAATGGCCTTCTCTAACTCTTTAACCTCATTGTAATAACCCATCATTGCATAGTAATTGTTGACCATTGCCTGCTTGTTTTTAACAGGATCTTTCAACAAAAACTCATTTTGCAAGGTAACTGCTTGGAATTGGATGCCAAGGTTATTGGCAGTATCGACCAATCTAGCGCCTTTCACGTTAAATGAATAGCCATTCGGACGATCAGGGAAAGCAGCAATATACTGCTTTGCAAAATCAGAAGTTGCTACGCCATCTTTTGCATTTAAAGCAACGCTAGCTAATTTGTAATAATACACTTCGTCTTTAATGCCTCTGAGGTTATAATAGTTCGTATTCCACTTTAAAGCATCTACATACATATTTGATTTTTCAAACATATCTGCTCCAAGTTTGTAGTATTTCATTCTATTTACCTTCACGGTGTCTGCAGCAATGGCTTTTTCTAAAATACCTGCTAAAATGGTTTCATTGCCTTGGAACTTAGATAATACCTTTACAGCAAGCTCGTAATCTGTATTTAAGACCTTATCTGCTGCGCTTGTATTGATGAATTCTTCAATATAGCTCTTCGCTTGAATTGAATCTCCTTTACGGTCAAAGTTATAGGCTAATAATACACCTAAACGAGGTAAAGCTTTTATACCAATTGAAGCTTCTAATTCCTTCGCTTTTGCTAAAGAAGCATCATATTGACCAGCACGGAACAAATAATCCGCATTAAAGATGTCTAAAGTTGGGTCTTTATCGGCATTTTGTAAGAATAAATCTAGGTTCGCCTTAGCAGTCTCGGTGTTCTTATCTGCATAGTATTGATACAAAGCAAAGTAAGTAGGTGCGAACTTAGGATCTGCTTCTAAAGACTTTTTAAAGTATTCATCAAATGATTCTAAGTTATTTTGAGATTGGTATACTTTACCAATTCTATAATAAGGATAAGCGTTTTGTGGATCTTTGCTGATAGCTTCCATAAAAGCAGTTACGGCTTCACCTCCATTTTCACCCCCTAATTTAAGGTAGTTGATACCTAAGTTAACATATAAACTAGAAAGGATTGGAGCGCCTTCATAAGCAGAGATTGTCTCTTTTAATTTGTCGATTGCATATTGATGATCACCCACATTAGAAGGCACTTCTGAATGGATATACCCTATCGCATTCACAATATCTTGGCTTGGCTTCCCTTTGTGTTTTCCTTTTGTTGTTAAAGTAGTAGTGATTGCTACCTCTAATGTTTGCTTAATCGCGTTCAAGTCTGCTTTTTCTCCTGCTTCTAGTAATTGTACATGTGCTGCGCCCACTAAAATCCAAGCATTGCTGCCTAATTCGTCGGCTGCTTTTTTGTACAACTCTTTAGTAGCTTGAACAAAAGCTGTTTCTGGCGCACCAGAACCATTTTGAGAAAGGATGGCTTGACCATACCAAAAAATCGTTTCTGGATCTTTTGCGTTTTTCTCATATGCGTCTTTAAAGAAAGTCAACGCAGATTTGTTTTTTTCGTAACGCATTAATTTTAAACCCTCATTCAATGGGGAAACAACTACTTGGGCATTTAATCCACTCAAAGCAAATGCAAAGCCCATCATTAATACAACCAATTTTTTCATCACAGGTGTTTTTGTAATTTATAAATTATGCTCATTTCAAACCCTCATTTCGCGAATAATTCGAAGAAAACCAGGGAAACCCATGTCGTTACAAATAAGTGCGACATTGAGAAGTTTAAAAATATAATTTTTTTCGCAAGAATTCGATTTAATTTTTAGTTAATTCTACTAAAACTTGTTAGCATTTTTAACTATTCCAACAAACTATTCCTTTTTTTAAAGCCCATCTTAGCTGGCACTAAAAAAGATCGTTTAAAAATTAGCTGCCCTCTTTCTAGACTAAGGAAATTTAAAAAGCCTGTACCTAAACCTGCCGCATTTTCTTTTAATATGTAATAGATAGGCAGGGTAAGTGGATACTGTGCCTTACTGATGGTTGCAGGAGATGGTTTTGAAAAAAAGCCTTTTTCAAGACATTGAGTACACTCTACTAATCCTAATTTTACTTTTTTCCTTAATGCCACTTGTGCAGGATCATACCCATCTCCAATCCAGTTCATGCCTACAAAACCAATGGCATCGGGATGTGTGGCCACATAGTCAATCACTTCCTTACTTCCATTAGCGGCAACTACATTTTTTCCAAAGGGAATATCTTTAGCCAAACTGTCTTTTAAAAATCGAACCACCCCGGTTAAATTATTTCCATCCATCACCACTTGATCATTAGACAAACCTGTTAATCTATTGGACAAGTCTTTCAAACTAAAAATACTATCCTTAGCAGATTTATGCACCAACACCGCTACGGCATTATAAGCTAGTATGGCAAAGTTGGGATTAAAACTCAAGCTTTTTTGATAGGCTTTTTGTTCTTGTTTATCTAAGCCCCTGGTCACAAAAATCATTCTGGTACTATCATTGGCCAAGTCCTTAAAACATTCTATTTCGGATTTGTAGGAGGCAATGATTTGGGCCTTAGGATTACTGGATAAAAACACTTTTAACTGCTCCTCCATGAATGGCTTAAAGCTTTCCTCCACAGAAATGTGAATCAAGCCCTCGTTGGGGGTGTCCACTACTTTATCGGCGCTATTTTTGCATGCTGAAATCGAAAAAAAGGCAAGGCAGATAAAGCCTAGTAATAAAGGTCTTGTACGCATAATTGAGTTATAAAAGGATTAATAATCTTGTTGCACCGCTCTAAAGAGCCTAAATCCACCATAAATCATGCACATCGTGCCAAAAATGAGTCTAAAATCGTTATCAATATTCAGCACCATATCCATTTTGAAATATTTGGCTAATAATAACAAAAAGCCAATCCCTAAAATGAGTGCAGACATAGAAAAGTCATAAATACGCCTAAAAAAACGATAGGATTTTTCCGATTTTTCTCTTTCTTCCATAGGTATCTATTTTGTAAGGCAAATTAAACAAATAACATGGTAACGATTTAAAAAATTATCTTTACATCCAAATTTGAGTTCATGAGCAAACCTTCTCTACCACAAGGCACAAGAGATTTTAACGCAGCGACCGTTCAGAAAAGACAATATATCTTTCAAACCATCCGCAATGTGTTTGAATTGTACGGATTTCAACCCCTAGAAACGCCGGCGATGGAACAATTGGAAACCTTGATGGGCAAATACGGCGAAGAAGGCGACAAACTTATTTTCAAAATCTTAAACAATGGCTTGGATAACCCTCAAAAAGCAGCGGCTACCCAAGAAGGGTTTCAGAAAATTGTAGAAGGTAAAAGCACGACACAAATTACGGAAAGGGCATTAAGGTATGATTTGACTATTCCTTTTGCAAGGTATGTAGCAATGAATCATGGCGCCCTCAGTTTCCCTTTCAAGCGCTACCAAATTCAACCTGTATGGAGAGCAGACCGTCCACAAAAAGGAAGGTATAGAGAGTTTTACCAATGCGACGCAGATATTGTAGGTTCAGATAGTTTATTGAACGAGGTAGAATTGACTGCCATTTATTTAACTGTTTTCAAACAACTTGGATTAGAGGTTGAGGTGAAATTAAATAATCGAAAAATTTTATTAGGCCTTGCACAGGTTTGTGGTGGCGAGGACAAAATGATTGACTTAACTATTGCGATTGATAAATTAGATAAGATAGGTTGGGAAAAAGTAGCCGAAGAATTAGACCGTAAAGGATTTACAAGCGCCCAACAACAAACCATTCAATCCTATTTAGAGATCAAAGGAAGCAATGAAGAAAAATTAAAACAACTTGAATTGCTTTTGGCGGGCAATGAAAATGCGGCAAAAGGAATCGAAGAGATTCAATATGTTTTAGACTACCATGCCCAAAGCGGTTTAGCAAAAAATTTAGTGGCAGATTTTACTTTGGCTAGAGGACTAAATTATTATACAGGATTGATTTTCGAAGTCAAAGCAATCGATGTGGCAATGGGTAGTATTGGTGGTGGCGGAAGGTACGATGACTTAACCAGTTTGTTTGGCGTACCGAATGTACCTGGCGTAGGCATTAGCTTTGGTGTGGATCGTATTTATGATGTATTAGAAGAAAAAAATCTTTTCCCAGCATCTGTTGCACAAAATACAAAAGTGTTATTCTTTAATCTAGGTGAAGCAGAAGCAAAAGAAGCTTACCACTTGATGGAAACATTAAGGGCAAAAAAAATTGCTTGTGAAATTTACCCAGACAAGAGTAAATTCGACAAGCAATTTAAATATGCAGAGAAGAAAGGTATTCCAAATATCATCATCATCGGATCGGATGAATTAGCTAAAAAAGAATGTACCCTTAAAAATTTAACAACCGGCACGCAACAAACTATTCCATTTGTCGCTATAGCGGCACTGGAATTGTAGTCCTTAGTTGTAGTGTTTATCCCAAAAAGTAGCGTAGAAGTCTTCTTCTTTTAAGGCAATTGCTCCACCTTCTTTCTTGCCCACTAATTCCATGCCCTGTACAAAAATGCTAACGGATTCTACTGTATTGCCTTCTTTTCTTTTGAAAATAACCAATGCATCATACGTAGCTAAATAAAAACTGTCTACCCCTTTTTTCTCAAGGGAAGTAGAACCCATTGCTGAATTAATCACCAAACTAGAATCTTCAATGGTTAAAGACACTTCCGCAACAGGACTTCCTTCAGCAAATATATATTTCCCTAAATAGTCATTTAATGGGCCAGATTGGGCATTCACAGAAATAAAGGCGCCCATCAAAATCATAGTCAAAAAGCATAATTTTCTCATAAAAGTTGATTTAAGTTTTAAGATACCTAAAATAGGGCCTTTTATTGAGTTTACCATAGAAATAATTGAATCTAAACAGACTTGATCAAGTATCTTTGCAGTATGGAGAAAACTAGACCAAATATCAGGGCAGTAGAGGTCGCTGAAATTGAACGATTTATAGCAAAAATGGAGGAGAAGCCATTTAGGGTAAAACAAATTGTAGAATGGTTATGGCAAAAACATGCGCATAGCTTTGACGAAATGACCAATTTAAGCCTGGATTTAAGAAAAAAATTAGTGGAGCATTTTACTTTGCCTGCTCTTTCTATTGATACCACTCAAATGAGTAGCGACGGAACCTTGAAAACGAGGTTTAGGACTTTTGACGACCATATGATTGAAGGGGTATTGATCCCAACCACTTTGCGTAAAACAGCCTGCGTATCTTCCCAAATTGGATGTAGCCTAAGTTGTAAATTTTGTGCGACAGGTTATATGGAACGTAGTAGGAATTTAAATTTTGATGAGATTTATGATCAAGTGGTCATGATCAAGCAACAAGTAGAGAAAACCTACGATCAAAACTTATCCAATATTGTTTTCATGGGGATGGGTGAGCCTTTATTGAACTACAAAAATGTATTAAAGGCAATCGAAAAAATCACTTCACCAGAAGGCTTAGGCATGAGCCCAAGACGTATTACAGTTTCAACGGCTGGTGTGGCGAAGCAAATCAAGCAATTAGGAGATGATCAAGTAAAGTTCAAATTGGCCTTATCACTACATGCAGCCAATGACAAGAAACGCAATGAAATCATGCCGATCAATGAGAGTAACAATATCGAGGCCTTGATTGAAGCACTCAATTATTTTTACAAAAAGACTGGCAACGAAATTACTTTCGAATACATTTTATTTAAAGATTTCAATGACAGCGAAAAAGATGCCATGGAGCTCGTTAAAATTTATAGACAAGTGCCTGCAGATTTAATCAATGTAATTGAATACAACGCAATAGATCGTTTCCCATTTGACAAACCGGACGAAGATGGATTTGAGACATTTGTAGAAATCCTACAAAAAAACAGGGTAAACGTTCGAATCAGAAGAAGTCGCGGAAAAGATATTGATGCAGCTTGCGGACAGTTAGCCAATAAAGACAATTAATAGCAACCTATGAAAGCAAAAAGATCTGACAACTTTGACAAGTTTGCCAACAAGAAAAAAGGTAGTGCTGTTAAAGAAGAATATAGGCAGGAAAAAAAGCAGGCTAAGAAAGATGCAAGAGCTGCAGGTGAAGCTGCGCGCCAAAGAAAGAAAGATATAGAGCGAGGCATTGCAGTTGAGCCCTTAGGAAATAATAAAAAACCTGGATTTGATAAAAAAGGCGGCTACGCTAAAAAGGAATACGTTACAGGCCCTCCAAAATATTCCATTCCATTAAGAGCTAAGTCAGCCCCTGCAAAAGGACCCTCAAAAGCTTCAGACGAAGCGCCAAAATATGGTGAATTACAAAGGTCAGCAGGGCCCAGAACTAGACCGAGTGCCTCCAAGCGAACACCTGAATCAATGGATCGAGCAGATGCAAAACGCACTGCAAGCATTGGTAAAGTGACTGCGAATGACGACTTGCCACATGAGCAAATGCCTTTGAATAAATACATTGCACATGCAGGCACTTGCGGAAGAAGAGAAGCTGCTGAATTAGTCAAGTCTGGTCATATTACCGTGAATGGTGATACCGTATTAGAGCCGGGCTATAAAGTACAATATAAAGATGTAGTAAGATTAAAAGGAAAAGTATTGCAATTGCAAGTTACCCCTGTATATATTTTATTAAATAAGCCAAAGGATTATATCTGTACTGCCAACGACCCTGAAGGCAGAAAAACAGTATTAGATATCATTAAAAACGCAACTACCCAAAGGATGTTTCCAGTGGGTCGTTTAGATAGGAATACCACGGGTGTGTTGATTTTAACCAATGATGGTGATTTGGCGCAAAAGCTGACACATCCCTCTTACGAAATAAAAAAAATCTATGAGGTGACATTGGATAAGCCTGTCACAAAAGCAGATTTAGAAACCATTGCAACAGGGATAGAATTAGAAGATGGTTTTATTGCTGCTGATGCAGTGAGTTATTTATCCAACACTTCTAAGAATGTGATTGGCATTGAAATTCATAGTGGTAGAAATAGAATTGTAAGAAGAATTTTCGAACACCTTGGTTACGATGTAAGACACCTGGATAGAGTGATGTTTGCCAACTTAACAAAGAAGAATGTAGACAGAGGCAAATGGAGATTCCTAGCGGAAAAAGAAGTAAGAACTTTGAAATTTTTAAATAAGTCATTTACAAGAAAAGCCAGCAAGTAGGGATGTTAAGTATATTATTTGAGGATCAAGACATGGTGGTGGTTAATAAACCTGCTGGGGTATTAAGTATTCCAGATCGTTTTGGAAAAGAACTTTCAATCAAGTCCCTTTTACAAGATAAATACGGTACTATTTTTACAGTACACCGTTTGGATCAAGCAACAAGTGGTCTAATTGTTTTTGCAAAAAATGCCGAAGCACATAAAGCATTAAGCTTATTATTTGAAGGCAGGACCATAGAAAAAAAATACCTGGGATTGGTGATGGGGCGTCCAGCGCCTTCTGGTACAATAGATGCAGCCATTATGGAGCATCCAATTAAGAAAGGTCAAATGTATATCCATGTAAAAGGGAAGCCTGCATTAACAACTTACGAAGTAGTAACCTATTACAAACGTTACGCATTGGTCTCTTTTCAAATACATACAGGCAGAACGCATCAAATACGTGTACACGCTAAACAAATTGGACACCCCATTGTTGCGGATGAAATTTATGGAGACGGCGAATCACTTTTACTTTCAAGTATCAAGAAAAAGAATTTTAAATTAAGCAAATCCGAAGACGAAGAAAAGCCATTATTAGGAAGACACGCCTTACATGCGCATACTTTACAATTGGTATTCAAAGAAAAGGAGCTCCATATAGAAGCTCCTTTGCCTAAAGATTTAGCTGCGACGATTAAACAGCTTGATAAATGGAACGCTGTCTAGTTATTTTTTCTGTTTGTAGATCACTCCATCCTTCATTACAAAAAGCACATTCCCCATTTGATTGATATCTGTAAATGGATCCCCTTCAACTGCAATGATATCTGCTAATTTACCTTTTTCAATACTTCCCAAAATAGGTTGAGTGCCCATTAAGTCTGCGGCATTCATAGTAGCAGATTGGATCGCTTCGATCAAAGGCATACCAGCTTCTTGCATATATTTAAATTCCATCCAGTTATTGCCATGTGCATATACACCCGCATCTGTTCCAAATGCAATCTTCACCCCTGCTTTATACGCTTTTGCAAATGTGTTTTGAATTTTTGGTCCAATTTCTAATGCTTTTTTAGTGACCATTGGAGGATAATATCCCGGCTTTTTAGCTGAATCAGCAGCAGAGCGACCAGCAATAATGGTAGGTACTAAATAAGTGCCATATTGTTTCATTAAAGGAAATATAGATTCGTCCATTAATGTGCCATGCTCAATAGAATGTACGCCACCAACAACAGCCCTGCGCATTGCTTCTACGCCATGGCAATGTGCCGCTACTTTGAATCCATAATCTTTTGCTGCAGCCACAATTGCACGAATCTCTTCTTCGGTAAATTGAGGGTTTTCTCCACTAGCTGCCATACTTAAAACACCGCCACTCGCTGTAATTTTAATGACATCACTTCCATCTTTATACCTTTGTCTTACTGCTTTGTAAGCATCTTCGACACTATTGACTACGCCCTCTTTTGGTCCAGGATCTCCCATTAAATTTGCCCTAACGCCATTGGTAGGATCGGCATGACCTCCAGTAGTGCCAATTGCTTTCCCCGCTGTATAAATTCTAGGTCCAACTACATATCCTTTTTGAATTGCTTTTCGCATTGCAATATTTACACCTGATCCACCTAAATCTCTAACAGAAGTAAAACCTGACATTAAATTTCTTTCAGCAAATCTTAAAGCGCCATACGCTACATCAGCATCATTTTGTGTAAATCCATCTAAATACCTTGTAGGACTTGTTTCAGATTCCACATGAATATGCATATCCATCAAACCGGGCATGACTGTTTGTTTTCTTAAGTCAACCAATACATCTGTTTTTGCACCTGCAACAAATCCATCTACTATGTCTATAATTTTATTGCCTTCGATGAGGATTGTTTTCGCTTTTTGAACTTTAAGATTGACTACATCTACCAATTGACCACATTGGATATACGTCTTTTGAGCATGTCCCAAAATAGTACTACAACAAAAAAGAAAACCAAATAAAAAATAGCGCATAGTATAAAGTTTAGAATATGAATGTAAGAAAATTATACTGTTTCCGTATACAAATCCAATAACCCATCTGGCAAAGAGACAAGCACTTGTTTTTTTGCATGATCTACACCCCGAAGGCTTTCCTCGTGCAAAGGAATATAAGCTTCGTTGCCCTGATACAAGATGGTTACCATCAATTGATGTGGTTGTTCAATCACTTCTTCAATCTTGCCTAATTCAATTCCATTTTCAACTAGCATATACCCCAACAAAGAAAGTGGGGAGCTTTTATCAACCAATAATTGAAACTCCGCCTGTGGAAGCCATACTTTTTTCCCAATCAACATGCTACAAGCTTCTCTGGTAGCAATTCCCTCTACTTGTATATGTGTTAAACTATCTGTTTTAGCGGATGCAGACTGTATAAAATAGGGAATAAAACTGGCCGCATTTTTCTCAATAAAAATGGCGTCAATGCCTTTAAAATGAATGGGCGTGCCTAAAGCATGTTCTAATATAAGGTGACCCGCTAGGCCATGTGCCGCAACAATTTTACCAATATGGATGTATTCACTCATAGTCAAATTTACTAAATGATGGAGCAATAAAAAAACCTCCCGAATTTCGGGAGGTTGAATGCTATTTAATCTTACTTAAGTTGCAAATTATTCAGCAGCTGGTGTTTCTTCTGCAGCAGCTTCAGCAGCTGGTGCTTCAACTTCAGCAGGCGCTTCTTCAGTAGCAACTTCTGCAACTGGTTCAGCAACTGGCTCAGCTACTTTCTTTACCACAGGTACATACACTTTTTTAGCAGCTTGTGCTTTTTTGTGTGCATCTGTTTTAGAAGCAATTGATGTTACATGTTGTTCATACCAAGCTTCAAACTTAGTCATTGCAGCAGCATCATCAAATAAGCCTAATTTAACACCACGTAATAAGTGTTTTAAATAAAGTACTCCTTTGAAAGATAAAATTCTGCGAACGGTGTCTGTAGGTTG
>JBFYPO010000008.1:0-5330 GCA_041303215.1 Asinibacterium sp.
TTTTAATTCAATAAAAATAATTTATTATGTTTTTCCAACACGTTTACGACAAAACCTTAGCACAAGCTAGTTATTTTATCGGCTGTCAAAAAGCAGGGGTAGCCGCAGTTATCGATCCAAAACGTGATATCGATACTTATTTAGAAATTGCGAAACAAAACAATATGCAGATCACGCATATTTTTGAAACACATATACACGCTGATTTTTTAACAGGCTCTCGTGAATTAGCTGCTGTAACAGGTGCTAAAATGTATTTGTCAGACGAAGGTGGTCCAGGTTGGGAATATGAATTTGCACATGAAGGAATGAAGCATAATGCTGAGGTAATGGTTGGTAATTTAAAGATTCAGGTTTTACATACCCCTGGTCATACACCAGAGAGCATTAGTTTTTTATTGACTGACACGCCTGCAAGTAAGGAGCCAGTGATGATGTTTACAGGTGACTTTGTGTTTGTAGGTGATATTGGTCGCCCTGATTTATTGGAAAAAGCAGCAGGTATTGTGGGTACACAAGATAAAGGTGCAGAGCAAATGTATCAATCTATCAATTTGTTTTCTGACTTGCCAGATTTTATTCAAGTATGGCCTGGACATGGTGCAGGATCTGCATGTGGCAAGGCATTGGGCGCGGTGCCTAGCACCACGGTTGGTTATGAGAAAAAAAGAAACTGGGCATTCCAGTATGGCGCAGATAAAGCAGGTTTTGTTCAATATCTATTGACAGATCAGCCAGAACCGCCTAAGTATTTTGCAAAAATGAAGGAATTGAATAAAGTAAATCGTCCTTTATTAACTGAAGTGCCAACCATTAAAGAATTATCTAGTGCGGATTTAAAAGCAGCAACAGATAAGGGTATTAAATTAATTGATACAAGAAATAAACTTGACTTTCAAAATGGCTTTATCCCAGGAAGTATTAATATTCAAGGGAATAATTCATTCTCTACTTGGATGGGATGGTTTGTATCTTATGACGAACAATTTATCTTATTGGCAGACCCTAGTCAAATGGACGATTTAACTAGAAAGTTAATGCGCATTGGTTTAGATAATATCTATGGATTTGTGGATGCATCTAAAATCAGTCAAGTATACACGGGAAGTTTAGAAAAATCTAAAATGGTTACCATCGATACGGTAAAAGCGAATAAGGATGCTGAAATAATTGATATTAGAGGTGTTGCTGAATTCAATAGCGGACATATCGCTGGCGCAAAGAATGTATTTGTCGGAACTTTATTACAAAATTTAGACAAGGTGCCAAAAGATAAGCCAGTAATCATCCATTGTCAAGGTGGAGATAGAGCGGCAATTGGTTATTCTTTATTAGTGAAAAACGGCTATACCAATGTAAGTAATTATAGTGGTGGTATCAATGAGTGGGTGAAAGAGCAGCAGCCAGTCGTGAGCTAATCATACATTTCAATTCGGTAAAATAAAATAATGGAAACTGAAATTCTTGCACGCATCCAATTTGCGTTTACGGTGGCATTTCACTATATCTATCCACCTTTAAGCATTGGAGTCGGCTTAATTTTAGTTATTATGGAGGGCATGTATCTTAAGACAGGACTTAAGTTGTATGAAAATATGACTAAGTTTTGGATCAAGATATTTGCCCTTATTTTTGGAATAGGTGTTGCCACTGGCATTGTGATGGAATTTGAATTTGGCACCAATTGGGCAGCCTACTCGAAATACGTGGGGGATATTTTTGGAAGTGCACTTGCTGCAGAAGGTATTTTTGCATTTGCCTTGGAAAGCGGTTTTTTAGGGATCTTACTTTTTGGATGGAATAGGGTAAGTTCAAAAGTGCATTTTTTTTCGACCTTAATGGTTTTTTTAGGATCCATGTTTAGTGCTGTTTGGATTGTTGTTGCGAATAGTTGGCAGCAAACACCTGCCGGTTTTCATATTGTTGGAGAGGGGTTAAATGCTAGGGCAGAAATTACTGATTTCTGGGCAATGGTGTTCAATCCATCCAGTATTGAGCGATTGACACATGTCTGGATCGGCTCATTTTTATCCGGCGCTTTTTTGGTAATGAGTGTGAATGCGTATTATATCCTTAAAAAGAAACACTTATCTATAGCAAAACCAGCATTTAAAATTGCTTTACTAATTGCCGTATTTTTTTCTTTCGCACAATTAGCGACAGGGCATAAAAGCGCAGATGGTGTTGCTAAAAATCAACCTGCAAAACTAGCTGCGTTAGAAGGACATTATGATTCAAGTGCTGCTGCAGATATGTATTTATTAGGATGGGTAAATAATAGTACTCAAGAGGTAAAGGGTTTAAAGATACCAGGTGGACTAAGTTTTTTATTACATCAGGATTTTAAGAAACCTGTTACAGGATTGAATGCCTTTAAACCAAACGAAAGGCCTACACAGATCAATGCTATATTTCAAGTCTACCATATAATGATTGCAATAGGCATGTTCTTAATTGCGTTGACTGCTTATGGAACATGGTTGTTGTATAAAGGGAAATTATTTGAAAATAAATTTATAATGCAAGTCTTTCTGTGGTCGGTCCTGTTACCACAGATTGCGAATCAAGCAGGTTGGTTTGCTGCCGAAATGGGAAGACAGCCTTGGGTAGTCTATGGTTTGCTAAGAACCTCAGATGCTTTATCAAAATCAGTGAAGGCAAATCAAATCGTCTTCTCCTTAATTTTATTTGGATTAGTTTATTTCACATTATTTAGTTTGTTTATTTATTTATTGAATAAGAAGATAAAACATGGCCCAGAAGCGTCTGATGAATTCAGCGATATGGATGAACATAGTGTCAGAAAAGACAGAGTAATCGCTTAAATTATATGTATGGAAACTTTATTAGGGATAGATTATAACGTCTGGTGGTTTTTAGTTTTTGGCGGCGTTATTTCTGGCTATGCTATATTAGATGGATTTGATTTAGGTGCAGGTGCCTTGCATTTATTTTTGAAAAAAGAAGAAAGTCGCAGGATTGCATTAAATGCCATTGGTCCAATTTGGGATGGCAATGAAGTATGGCTGGTAATTGGCGGAGGTGCTTTATTTGCAGGCTTTCCTGTGGCATACGCCGCAATTTTTTCTGCATTCTACATACCCTTCATGGTATTTATTGTTGGTTTAATTTGGAGAGGCGTAGCCATTGAATTTAGAAGTAAAGAACCTGGTCAAAAATGGAGAAAAACATGGGATTTTATTTATTCATTTTCTAGTATAACAATCGCAGTTTCTTTGGGATTAATGCTTGGTAATGTAGCTATAGGCATCCCTTTAGACAAGGACCATGAATTTATTGGCGATTGGCTAGGTTTTCTTAATCCATTTAGTATCATGGTGGCCATTACGACGCTGGCTTTATTCATGATGCACGGCGCTATATTTTTAGCTATGAAAACCGAAAACAGATTGTTTGCAAAAATCACGGTCTTAGCTAAAAACTTCAATATTTTTTTTATTGTTTCATTTGGCTTCTCTTCTTTATATACTTTATTATATATACCACATCTTAGCGATCAGTTAAGGTCTCACCCCGTCTATTTTATTTTGCCATTGATCATGTTCTTAGCAATTGCAAATATCCCTAGACAATTGAATAAAAGAAAATATCGATTCGCTTTTATCAGTTCATCTATTACCATTGCAACATTATTAGCAATGGTTGCATTAGAAGTATTCCCAACATTACTATTGGCAAGTAACGATCCGGCAAATAGTATTACAATCAACAATGCAGCATCCTCATTAAAAACAATGAAAACGCTTTTATTAATTGCCGCTATTGGCACACCTTTAGTGGGTGCGTATACCATTTTTGTTTTCTGGACATTCAAGGGGAAGGTACAGCTAGATGAAATGAGCTATTAGGCATATTGTGCTATTCCTTTGCATGTTAATTAGTCCAAACTGACTAAATTTGCTCATGGATAATAATATAGAAAAAAATATAAATAAAGATTTGATTTTAAGAGAACGCCTTGCGGTTCAACGAACGTATATGGCGAATCAAACCACCCTGCTTTCTTTTATAAGAACAAGTTTATATTTTTTTGTTGCTGGCCTTTCAATTCGAAGCTTTTTTAAAGTAGAGATATTATTTATTTTAGAGCCCATCTTTTTCATTTTCTCATTATTAATTGCATCAATTGGTGTGATTCAATTTTTCAAACAAAAGAAAGCAATCAAGGAAAGTGAACGTCATATTGGAAATTATCAAGACGAGTATCAAAATGAAAGGAGTTAAAAAACAGGATCTGCCAGAAAAAATATGCAAAACCTGCGGTCGTCCATTTAGTTGGAGAAAAAAGTGGGAGCGAAGCTGGGACGAGGTGCAGTATTGCAGTGAAGCGTGTAAAAAGAAAAAACCTAAATAGTCAAATAGTAGGATTCAAAGAGTAGCGCTATCTTTTTGATATCTTATTTCCACTTGTTTTTTGTCTACTGCATTTGAATCTAATTACATCCGTACTTCTCAATACGGCATGCTTGGTTTTTCTGGAGGCCATACGTTTACGCCACATTCTAAAACTGGATGGTTTTGAGTTGGCACGCATAAATTCAATCACTTCTTTCTCACTTAACCCAAATTGAAATTGGATTGCTTCAAAAGGTGTACGATCCTCCCAAGCCATTTCAATAATGCGGTCTCTATCCTTCTCTTCCCATTCCGGTTGTAGAATAGGTGCTGCCGGTCTTGGATGGATTATCGCTATTTTTTCCATTGTACTATTTTTTTTACTTTAACTCGGTTAAAAATTTTTCTGCATTGTTCAAATGTGTAGCTCTTTTATCTTCTGGCATTTTATCCCAGGTACTTAATAACATAGCCCATCTTGGGTTCTTAGCAAAAACCATGCGTTGTTTGGATAAGAATCGCCAGAACAAACCATCCCATGTCGCTTGCCAATCTCCTTTAGGGAAATCCCCCATCTTCATTAAATAATTTGACCCACAGATATAGGGCTTCGTCGTAATCATTCCGCCATCCGCAAATTGAGACATCCCATATACATTCGGTACCATTACCCAATCATAAGCGTCTATATACATTTCCATAAACCATTGGTACACTTCATCGGGATGTATTTCACAAAGCAACATAAAATTACCTAAGACCATTAGTCTTTCAATATGGTGGTTATAACCAGACTCAAGCAGTTTTTCAATGCTGGTATCTATTGGTGCAATACCTGTTGTAGCGGTGTAAAACGAAGCGGGCATTTTTTTAGTAAAGCCCCAGAAATTTTTTGTTCTTTGTTGACCACCTATTTTACGATAGGTCAATTGCACAAATTCCCTCCATCCCGTAATCTGTCTTACAATACCTTC
>JBFYPO010000009.1:0-9633 GCA_041303215.1 Asinibacterium sp.
AGGCAGATTTTGCCAGCAATGTGGACAGGAAAATGTAGAAGTTAAAGAAAGCTTCCTCCAATTATTAAGACACTTTTTAGAAGATTTAACTCATTTTGACGGAAAGCTCTGGAAGACAATAAAACTATTGTTGTTTAAGCCAGGTAGCTTAACTAAACTTTATATGGAAGGCAAGCGTGCTTCCTATATCCATCCAATCAGAATGTATCTTTTTGTTTCTGCCGTATTCTTTTTATTCATGTTTACGGATGATGTGCCAGTAAGTCCAGAGGGGCAAAAGTCAACTACGGAAGTGCCAAAAGATTTTGCTTCAGGTTTTAAAGAAGGCTTTGATGTAGAGCTTAATAACGATACCGTAAAATATAAGACTATTGCTGCTTACAATGCTGCTCAACAAAAATTACCGGAGTCAAAAAGAGATCAATGGTTGGACGCAATCGTTAAAAAGAAGGGAATTGAGTTAAATGAAAAATACCAAGGGGATAAATTTAAGATTGGCAAGGCCTTGATAGAAAAATTTGAACACTATTTCTCAAGAATGCTCTACATCTCATTGCCCATTTTTGCATTTTTTATATGGGTTTTATATCAAAGCAATAAGCATCATTTTTTTGTAGACCATGTCATCTTTAGTATTCATATTTACTGTGCGTTTTATATTATTTTATTCATTGTTAATATGAGCTCAATAGTCATAGATTATTTTTCAAACAACTCTTCCGGCATTATTGGATTCATTGCTGCGCTCACATTATTTTTCTATCTATATAAGTCGCTCAAGAATCACTTTGGTCAATCAAGAAAAAAGACTGTATTGAAATTTATAATTTTAAACATACTTACCATGTTTTTGATGGGCACATTGATGTTTGTATTTTTCATGTTTTCATTATTTAATATTTAATCATGCCTCAAAATAAAGTTGCAACAAGTTTTTTAGAGCTGGTCGAAATCATGGATACCCTACGTGAGAAATGCCCATGGGACAAAAAACAAACTATTCAAAGTTTAAGAAGCAATACGATAGAGGAATTGTATGAATTGATTGATGCGATCATTGAAGAAGACTGGGAAGGGATTAAAGAAGAGCTAGGGGATATCCTTTTACATGTATTATTCTATGCAAAAATAGGTACGGAGCAAGGTCATTTTACGCTGCAAGATTCCATTGAAGCTATCTCAAAAAAATTAATCCACCGTCATCCACATATTTATGGGGACGTGAAAGTGCAAGATGAAGAGGAAGTGAAACGCAATTGGGAGCAGTTGAAATTGCAAGAAGGCAAAACTTCTCTTTTAGCTGGTGTACCAAATAGTTTACCTGCAATGGTGAAAGCGTTTAGGATACAACAAAAAGTAAAGCAGGTAGGGTTTGAATGGGAAAATAAAGAACAGGTTTGGGATAAAGTGGAAGAAGAAATTGGAGAATTTATGGCAGAAGTTGCTGCAAATGACCAAGAGAAGATGGAGGCCGAATTTGGAGATGTTTTATTTAGCATGATCAATTATGCCCGCTTCTTACATATTGATCCAGAATCTGCCTTAGAAAAAACCAACAAAAAATTTAAGCATAGATTTGAATTGATGGAGACTTATGCAAAGGACAATGGACTTGACCTTGCTAAACTAAGTCTAAATGAAAAAGAAGCGATTTGGCAATCTATGAAATCGAAATAAAATAGAGAAAAAATATTGATAATATTGTACACAAAAAAAGGCGCTATTCATAGCGCCTTTTTTTGTAAGAGACTAGCTCCATTAATCGTTTAAGTTAAGCATGAAAGCATAGTTGCCAAAATAGCCAGGATAAATACCCGATAATTTTAAGTTAGCACCAGTTAATTTCTTAAGACTTTCATAAAACTCCTCTGAATTCTTAACCGGTTGGTCATTCACATGGGTAATCACAAATCCTTTTTCAACCCTGCTCTTTCCTAAAATGCCATTGCCGACTTCTTTTACCAATACACCTCCTTCGATATCATTTTTTTCGGCGGTGGCTTTATCAATGGTTTCTAATTTGCCACCTAGTTTTTCGGCTGCCTTGCTGCTACTTGCTAGATCTGTATTGCCTAATTTGGCCTTTAACACGGCAGTTAAAGTAAGGTCTTTATTATCTCTTTTAACCGTGATGGTAATTTTATCATTCGGTTTATACTTTGCTATTTGTTCTTGTAATTCTGGGGAAGAAGTAACAGCATTGCCATTTATTTTAGTGATAATATCTCCAATTTTTACACCTGCTGCTTTGGCTGCGCCACCTTCTAATACATCTGTAACTACGATGCCTTGAACGTCTCCAATCTTCACTTTATATTCCGATTCTAATTTTTTGATTTCTTCTTCAAGTAAGGTCTCTTTAGGATAAGAGATGCCTAAATAAGCGCGTTGTACGGTACCAAATTTAACAATATCTGTAACTACTTTCTTAACCAGGTTCACAGGGATAGCGTAAGAATAGCCTGCATAGGAACCAGTTGGAGAAGCAATTGCTGAGTTAATACCCACTAATTCGCCACTTGTGTTCACTAACGCACCACCGCTATTGCCTTGATTCACTGCTGCATCTGTTTGTAAAAAAGTTTCTAATGGTTTGTCGCTTTGTCTAGAGTTTATATCGATGGACCTGTTTTTAGCACTGATAATACCTGCTGTTATGGTCACGTCTAAATTCAATGGATAGCCAATCGCTAATACCCATTGTCCTAATTTAATTTCATCACTATTGCCATAAACCAAATAAGGCAAACCGCTCGCTTCTACTTTAATGACAGCTAAATCACTGCTTGGGTCTGTGCCAATCACTTTGGCTTTGTAAGTTTTTTTATTGGTTAACGTGACATTAATTTCATCGGCGCCATTCACCACGTGGTTATTGGTTACGATATACCCATCTGCTGTAATCAATACACCACTTCCACTTGCTCTTTGCTCAGGAACCATTCTTGGGCCACCAAAATAGTCGCCAAACATATCTTCGTCACCAAAGAAATCAAAAAATGGGTTTCTTTGTCTAGGTCGTCCACTTTGTTGAACTTGCTTTGCGTTTGTCTTAGTTTTAATATGCACCACTGCAGGAGAGGCTGCACTTGCTGCAGGAGTGAAGTCTACCGTTGAACTTGGGGCATTGCCCTGAAATAAACTGGCATAGTTCGCCGGCAAATTTGAGGCCGTTTCAAATGCCTGGTTGGATTTATTAAATTTGGCATAACCCCATATACTTACTAGGGCGGTGGTGGCACTAATAGCCACAGTGGCTAAAACATTTTTTACATTCAAATTCATAAAAAACTATTTAATGTTGATTCAATATATTTCACAAAAAATATACCAATGATGTTGCAATCTAATGTAGCTGAAATTATGACACAAATTCTTAAAATGAGTTTAACAAAAGATTTAAGAAAATGTTCGTTTAGGATGACATTTTTGCATCAATACTGCAGAAAATTCAGCCGATTTAACATTATGATAAACTAGCTAAAAACGATAATGTATCCACTCCATCAGCGTATTGAGATAAGACAGGCTTTTGTAAACTTCCAAATGGGAGGTGTTGCTTACCAACCACACATTGAATCTCCTCCAATCTAAAATTTGGTGGCGTATCCAATTTATAATACTGGTAATGAATCTGACTGATGGCCGCAAAAGGGGAAGGGTTCTCACTCATTAGGATACCTCCGGCATCCATATAAAGCTGCTTTGTCATCATCAATAAAGCCAATTGATAATCATAATTATGTTTGTATTTATGTTGATCCAGTAAATAAGTATACTTTTTTAATGCTGTTAAAAAAGGGATAAAATCATACCCTTCAGGAACCCAAATTTGAGTCACATTTCTGCAACCCATTCCAAAATAAAGCATACAGTCATCTGCTAGGGCATTGAGTTCCTCTGGGCGCTCTTGTCCATCTAATACTGCGATTGAAGTTTTATTTCTTCTTATAATATGGGGGAATTTACCAAAATATTGTTCAAAATAATTACCTGCATTATTGCCTCCTGTTGCGATATAGGCGTCACAGTTTTTGAGTTGTTCTTGTACCATTATTTGTGGTTCAAAAGCAGGGTTAATTTGAATCAAGCTTGTAATCATAAAGTCCATTAACACCTGGTCTTTGGAAGACCTTTTTACCACTGCGGTATGCCCCGCAATAAGGGTACTTAATAAATCATGAAAGCCTACCAAAGGAATATTGCCTGCCATTACAATACCTACCTTAATATGGGTGGGTTGATCCGCTAGTTGAGGATAGGTGGCGGTCCATTCTAACAAAGCTTTTTCGGTTAAAAACTGTTCAGAAATCTGCTGAATAGCTTGGTTTATAAATTCAGGCAAAAACCAGGCATTTTGTCTATTGGCCTCGTCTTTAGCGGCTATTAGTAGGTTATTATTAGGGTCTGAGAGCTGTTGTCCTAGGGTTACAAAACCTTTAATTCTTGCTTGTAAGTTCATGCTTGTGTTATATCTTTGTAAGCAAAAGTACGTTACTAAAATTTAAATAATTTTTATGGCAATTAAAATTACAGACGAATGTATCAATTGTGGCGCATGTGAGCCAGAATGTCCAAATAATGCAATTTATGAAGGTGGTGTTGAATGGGCGATGTCCGATGGCACGACTGTGAAAGGTGCATTTACTTTAATGGATGGTTCTGCAGTAGATGCGGGCGCTAGACAAGCGCCAGTGGCTGCAGATACTTATTATATTACGCCTAACAAATGTACAGAATGTCAAGGCTTTCATGAAGAGCCACAGTGTGCTGCTGTTTGTCCTGTAGACTGTTGTGTGCCGGATGAATTGTACAAGGAGACTGTGGATGAATTATTAGCTAAGAAAGAAAAACTACATTTATAGAAATGGTTTAAAAAGGGAATCATTTCCCTTTTTTTATTTCCAAAATTTTGACTCCATAGAGTCAATCATTTAAAGGTTGTTATGAAAAAGAAAGTTGCTTTAGTTACAGGTGGATATAGTTCCGAATCTGAAATTAGTTATAAAAGTGCTAAGACAGTGTTCAATGCATTGGATAAAGACCAATATGAAGTCTATCAAATTGACATCCACCCAACGGGTTGGTGGTATGAAAATGCAGTAGGAGAGGAAGTGGCAGTGGACAAAGCCGATTTTAGTATTGTAGAAGGTACAGAGAAAATCAAATTCGATGTTGCCTTGATGTGTATTCATGGCACCCCAGGTGAAGATGGAAAATTACAAGGTTATTTTGATATGATTGGCATGCCTTACACTAGTTGTGATACGGCTACTTCTGCATTGACTTTTAACAAGAGATACACTGTTGCTGTTGCTGGATTTGGTGGAGTAGGTGTTGCAAAATCATTGCATTTATTCAAAGAGCAAGCTTTGAGCCCTGAACAAATATTGTCTAATCTTAGTTTGCCTGTATTTGTTAAGCCAAATAATGGAGGTAGTAGTTTTGGAATCAGCAAAGTGAATCAAGCAAGTGAGTTGCCTACCGCATTAGAAAAAGCTTTTAAAGAAGACACTCAAATATTAGTAGAAGAATTTATTGCTGGAAGAGAATTTACCATCGGCGTTTTTAAATCAAAAGGAAAAATCACCGTATTGCCAATTACAGAGATTAAAACGGAGAATGAGTTTTTTGATTATGAAGCAAAATACCAAGGTAAGAGTAAGGAAATTACACCTGCTGAGATACCGACTAAAATGTTTGACGAATTAACTGCAGCAGCACAGAAAGTATATGCAATTTTAAATTGCAGAGGTGTGGTAAGGATAGATTTCATTTATGATGAAGCTGCTCAAAAAGCATATATGTTAGAAGTGAACACAGTGCCTGGGCAAAGTGAAGCAAGTGTAATTCCGCAGCAGGTGAAAGCAATGGGTTGGAACTTAACAGAGTTTTATGGTTGGATTATTGAAGATAGTTTAGATCAAAAATAAAATCAAGCAATTTGAAATTCATTGACGATATAGTAAAGAAGCCTTTATGGATGAATGCACTCATTGGATTTGGGGTGGCATTCTTTTTATTAATTGTCTTCTTTTTTTCACTTGGTTGGATCACTGGAAATGGTGAAACAGAAAAAGTACCTGCGGTGGTTGGCCTAGATGTGGTTGCAGCGCAAAAAAATTTAACAGCATTGGGGTTTGATGTGGAATTACAAGATTCTATTTATGTGGATACCCTAGCTAGAAATGCGGTGTTGAGACAAACACCCGAGGCGGATGAAGTTGTAAAAAAAGGGCGAACTGTCTACCTAACCATCAACCGTGTCATTGCACCCCAGGTGGATATGCCAAACTTGGTTGGATTTTCAATTAAGAGTGCGGAAACATATCTAAAAGTACTTGGTTTAAGAGTAGGCTCCATTCAAATGGTGCCTGATCAAAATAAAAATGTAGTGATTGATCAGTTGGTCAATGGTCAGCCAATTGCGCCTGGTTCAAAAATTCCTTCAGGTACTTTGATTCATTTCTTAGTAGGAGATGGAGGTGCTTCTGCAGGGATGTTGATGCCAGACTTGGTGGGCTTGACTTACGATCAAGCAAAAGCGCAATTAATGAGTTTAGGGTTGAACTTAGGCGTCGTAACAGTGAATGGTTCTATTGGAGATAGTGCTAGTGCCTTTGTATTTGATCAAAATCCGAATGCTTATGGTAGTCAATTAGATTCATTGGGTATGCCAATGAAAAATACTATTTCAAAAGGGGCTACCATCAATTTGGTATTAGATAAAGTGGCGCCAATTAAAGCCATAAGAGATTCAATCCAATAATAAACAACATATACCTATTCATTTAAAAAAAAATACAGTTATGAATACAATCACAGTAGAGGAATTAAAAGCAAAAATTGATGCAGGGGAAAAATTAAATTTATTAGATGTTAGAGAGCCACATGAACATGCTGCTTTTAACATTGGTGGCCAATTGTTACCATTAGGTTTGGTTCAAGCTTTACAATTAGATGAAGTAGAACATTTAAAAGAAGAAACTGTTTATGTGTATTGCAGAAGCGGTAATAGAAGTGGACAAGCTTGCATGATGATGGAGCCTTATGGTTTTAAAAATGTAATCAATGTGGTAGGAGGTATGCTTGCTTGGCAAGAAAAATTCCCAGGATAATCTAGCCTATATAAAGTAGTTAAAAAGGTCCTGAAGTATCAGGACCTTTTTAATAGTGGATCGTATTTATTATTACAAAGTTTCAGTGCTACTTTAAGTCAATTTTTAAACTCAGCCAATAGTTTCTACCTGCCATTGGGTAAAAGTTATTGGAGGTAATTGTGGCACGATCATAAATATAACTATAAGTATAACCATTAGGTGCGTATTGAACGTCTAGTACATTGTTGACATAAAACTGTAAAAGGATTTTGAATTTAGCTTTATTGAGTATCGTCCAATGTGCATTGATATCATTCAAGAAATAAGCATCCAAAGTTCTTGATTCGTTTTGCGTATTATCTAAATATTGCTTGGAGATATATTTTGTCGTCCAGAAAAAGCTGAGTTTATCAGTAGGCTTCCAATTGAATGTTCTGTTGGTAGTGATAGCAGGGGACAATGCAATGGCTGTATTTTGATGTTGAATGGCTACTTGTGTGTTTTGATCATAGTCATCAATGTATTCGGTAAATGCTTTTATGCGATTCTGACTTAAAGTAACGCTGTAAGAAGTATTGTATTTTTTATTGAAGGCATATTTAACTTGAAATTCCACACCCGCTCTGTAACTCTTAGGAACATTGGTTCTTGTATAGGCACCTACATCATTGATCTTTCCAGTCAGTACCAATTGGTCTTTATAGTCCATATAATAGAGGTTGGCATTGAATGCGTAGGTAGGTTTTTTAAATTCAACACCGCCCTCCCAATCAATCAATTGCTCTCTTTTAGGTTGTTCAGAAACGCTTGCCTCAAAGTCATCTCTATTGGGTTCTTTATTTGCGATAGCTACACTGGTATAATAAAAGAAATTTTTTGCTTGATAGGATAAACCCATTTTTGGGTTAAAGAAATCGAAGTTTCGGTTGATTGTAAGATTGGTATTTTTTGTAAATCCATTCATTTGATGCTGCACTTTTCTATATTGCAAGTCTATAAAACTGAATAACTGTTGACTCAGTTTTCTTTCCCATTTTATATAGGTGTTCATCTCTTTTTTAAATGCATCATTGTCATAGTATTTAAAATTCGTGGGAGCTAAAAGGGTAGATAAATAAGGGAGTGTGCCAAAATGCAATCCATCATATACACTCCAAGCACCACCAATCGTAAGGTCGTTTAAAGAGTCAATATAGGATAGGGCAGCGATTTGTCCGTAAAATTGGTTGTCTAACCATCTTCTTCTAACCAGGTCTGAAGGCACATTCATTTTACCTGTTACATCAATGGAGTAGTCATTAAAATTTACACCGGCTTTGTATTCTTCATAGTAGCCTTTACCTGTGGTAAGGTAGATCGCGGTATTCCATTTCCAGTAATTGTTTATTTTTTTGTTGTAAAATAACTGGTAATGTGTTTGATTGTAATTGTCTGTTTGATTTTCATAAGGGGTATCTGCCTTTTCTGTCCCTGCGGGATTAAAGGTTCTATTGGTTGATAACAATTCTTGAGGAACGCCATACCATGCTTGGTAGGTTTTTTCTTTGCCACTAAACACATTCAATCTTAAGGAGGATTGGTCACCCCAATAAGTGGTGCTGATATAAAAACTTTTTAAATCACTTGTTGCTCTATCTATAAATCCGTCGCTTTGAATGGCGCTCACTCGGCCGTCGATGGTGAATTTGTTATTGATTAATCCAGATCCAAATAACAGGTTGTTTTTAAAACTATTAAAGGAGCCTGCACTATTTTGTAAAGACAAATAGGCCGCTGGATTGTATTCATTGGTCATCAAATTCACACTAGCACCAAATGCGCCAGCACCATTGGTTGAGGTACCTACACCTCTTTGAATTTGAATACTATTGACACTCGAGCTAAAGTCGGGAATGTTTACAAAAAAAGTACCCATGCTTTCGGGATCATTATATGGGATTCCATTTAACGTAAAATTAATCCTAGTGGCATCTGTGCCCCTAATCCTCATACCTGTATAGCCAATACCTATCCCTGCATCTGCATGCACGACCACAGATGGGGTGTTCTCCAATAGAAAGGGAAGATCCTGTCCAGTGTTATTTAAAGCGATCTGGGTTTTGCTAAGGTTGGTTTTGGCAAAAGGGGCTTGTTCACTTAATCGAATGGCTTTGACCTCCAGTGGGGGAAGATTTCTAATACTGTCTGTTGTTTTTTTGTCTACCTGCTGTGCCAATAGGGGCTGGATCAGCATGGATACTACAATTGTTCCCAATAACTTAGTCATAACTAATGTTTAATTTGTCAATAAAATACTGGGAACAGGGAATAGCTATGAGAAGAGGCGCAGATGTTGCGGTTGCCTTCCCTTCGCAGGAATTACCCTGTTCAGGTTCAACGGGTTTTTTCTCAGCTTTTTACAGCACCCCGAGGACGGTGCAAAATTAAGCTGCATTTTTAATATGAACAACTGTAACTTTAAGTTCCAGCTTTCGTTATACGATATAAAATACCTCATACCATGAAAAAAATAATAGCCATTGCATTTGTATTG
>JBFYPO010000010.1:0-9782 GCA_041303215.1 Asinibacterium sp.
CTCAACTACAATTTTGGAGTCAAAACAATCGAATCGAAAAAGCGGCTGCAAAAGGCATGAGTCAAAATCAAATTTATACATTGGCCTCCATTGTAGAAGAAGAAACCAATTTTGATTCAGACAAGGCTTTGATTGCAAGTGTATATCAAAATCGATTGAAACAACAAATGCCTTTACAAGCTTGCCCGACCATTAAGTACGCCATGCAGGATTTTACCATAACCCGTATTTATGAAAAATATTTAGTAAACCCTTCCCCTTATAACACCTATCGTGTCAAAGGATTGCCCCCTGGGCCAATTTGTACACCAGCCGCTAAGACCATCGATATTGTATTAGAAGCTCCTAAAACAGACTATATTTACTTTGTGGCTAAAGCAGACTTTAGTGGCTATCACCATTTTAGCAATAACTATGCTGAACATGACCGATATGCAAAGGAATATCAAAAACAACTAGACCTATATCAAGCAAAAAAGACAAAAGAAAAAGTAAAATAAATAGTCATTGAAAGAAGTATTAAGATTCCTATTCACCCCAGTTTTATTCGCCAAAAGAAAGGCGAAAAGAATTATTGTGCCAGGGTTTCAGGAAGTGAATTTGTTTCAATTATTACAGTTTCTTTTTAAACAATTAAATACGATTGGAATATATGATCGTGCTTCGGCCATTTCCTTTAATTTGATTATGGCCTTGCCTGCAGGATTTTTATTTTTATTTTCTATCATCCCCTATTTTCCAAAAAGCTTCAAAATTAAAACTCAAATTCTTTCAGTTTTTAAAGACATATCCCCCAATACAAGCACCTATCGATTTATTTTAGACATCATCAATGATTTGTTAAGCCAACACGTGGGGATCTTCTCCTTTGGTTTTTTATTATTATTATTTTATGCCTCTAATGCTATGACCGGGATCATTAGAAGTTTTGATAAATCCATTATGCAAAATAAACCCTTCTTTTTACACCAAAGAATGAGGGCGCTTCGTTTAACCTTGATTTTAATGTTACTTGTATTTGCAAGTATCCTGGTGTTAATTGGCCAAGATCAATTGACGACACTGTTAAGAGAGTTTTTTGATATCAAAAGAAAAACCATCCTGCCTTATTGGAATAGTATAAGATGGGGCGTCATTATTTTATTATTGTTTTATGGCAATGCCTTTATTTATAAATTTGCACCCCATGTAAAAGAAAAATGGTCCTTGCTTTCACCTGGCGCTATTCTTTCTACCGCATTGATGTTGGTGACTACTTTAGGCTTCTCTTATTGGGTCAACAATTTTGGTAGCTATAGTAAAATATACGGTTCTATTGGTACTGTACTTGTCGTCATGACACTTATCTACATCAATGCCCTTATTTTATTGATTGGGTTTGAATTAAATGTAAGTATTGAGGTACTTAAAAAAGAACAAGATCAAAAAGATTACTTTAATTAAGCTTCCATTTGCATCGCATCAACTTGCGTTATACTACTTCACTTACATACAAAAAATGAGCCCCCTTAATAGGAGGCTCATATAGCATAAAGGGAATATTTTTTATTTGTTGGCCATGTCAGGAATCTCAGCCACTTTGTAAGCACCTGCATCTAACTTAGCTTTAGTCTCACTAAATGCTTTTAAGGTTAAATCAATTTCCTCTTGTGTGTGTACGGCTGTTGGGATCAATCTATAAATGATATGTCCTTTTGGAATCACAGGATACACTACAATTGAACAGAAAATTTTATAATTCTCTCTAATATCCATTACCATGGCTGTAGCTTCTTCAACGCCCCCTTTCATATAAACTGGGGTTACTACTGAATCCGTTTTGCCAATATCAAATCCTTTTTCTTTTAAACCATTTTGCAATGCCAATGCATTCTTCCAAAGGTTTTCTTTTAATTCAGGTTTAGATCTTAATAATTCTAAACGTTTTAAGTTACCCACTACATACGGCATAGGTAAACTCTTTGCGAATATTTGAGAACGAATATTATACCTAATATAATCGATGATCGTTCTTGGCCCAGCCATAAAAGCTCCAATAGACGCCATACTCTTAGCGAAGGTAGAAAAGTATAAATCTATCTCGTCTTGACAACCTTGCTCCTCACCCGCACCAGCACCTGTTTTGCCTAAAGTACCAAAACCATGTGCATCATCTACTAATAAACGGAAAGGCACTTTCTTTTTTAATGCAGCAATCTCTTTTAATTTTCCTTGATCCCCTGCCATACCAAACACCCCTTCTGTAATCACCAATACACCACCAGACTGTTGTTTGTCTACTAATGCTTGTGCTCTTAATAATTGCTTTTCGCAATCTTCCACATCGTTGTGCTTAAAAACAAAACGGTGTCCTGGAATCATTCTTAATGCATCAATAATACATGCATGACATTCTGCATCATACACAACTACATCATGACGACCACAGATGGCATCAATAGCACTCATGATTCCTTGGTAGCCATAGTTCATTAAAATGGAATCTTCCTTATGTACAAACTCTGCTAATTCTTTTTCCAGTTGTTCGTGTAAATCACTATTACCACTCATCATTCTTGCACCCATTGGCAAGGCTAATCCATATTGAGCAGATCCATCTGCATCCGCCTTACGCACTTCTGGATGATTCGCTAAGCCTAAATAATTGTTCAAACTCCATACAATCATTTCTTGACCTCTAAATTTCATTTTTGAACCTACTTCACCTTCTAGTTTAGGGAAGGCAAAATAGCCATGTGCTCTTTCGCGATGTTGACCAATTGGTCCGTAGTTTTTAATCAGTCTTTCAAATATATCTGCCATAGGTTTATAATTATAGGTGCGAATTTAAGATTTTTTAGGTTCTCAAGCCTATAATTATGCGTATTTTGCAGTCCTAAATTCATATAATCATGCGTATTTACACTATTTTATGCTTTATTTTCTTGTCTTTGACAAGTCATGCACAAGCACCAAAATCAATCCAGTCAAGCATTGTAAGCAAACCTAAACTTATTGTTGGGATTGTCGTAGATCAAATGCGTTGGGATTATATCAACCAATTTAAACCCTACTTTACGACTCAACAAGGCTTTCTTCGCTTTATGAATGAAGGTGCTAGTTGTAATAACAATATCATTCCCTATGTACCCACTGTAACTGCATGTGGCCATACTGCTGTATATACTGGATCAACCCCTTCTATACATGGTATCACAGGGAACAATTGGTTTGATAACTACAAACAAAAAAGCGTGTATTGTGTAGAAGATCCAACTGTGCAATCTGTGGGTGTAGAAGGTAGCCCAGCTGGTAAAATGAGCCCAGTAAACGTTTGGACGAGTACGATCGGTGACGAGATTAAATTATCCACCAATTTCAAGAGTAAAGTTTTTGGTGTTTCCATTAAGGATAGAGGCGCGATCATCCCCGCAGGACATAGCGCAGATGGTGCTTTTTGGTATGATAGTAAATCAGGTAAATTTATCAGTTCAACTTACTATGGAAATAATTTGCCAACCTGGGTCACTGAATACAATGCGCAACATCGAGTGGATAGTTTATATAAAAAAGGCTGGAACCTGAGTTTAGCAAAAGCGGTATATGAGGCCAATTGTGATGGCGATAACAATAACTACGAAGCCACCCCACTAGGTGCTGATCAAAAAGGTTTCCCTTATACCCTAACACAATTCATAGGCAAGGATTACGGCAAGATTGCCTCTACCCCTCATGGCAACCAACTGGTACTAGAAATGGCTGAGAAAGCATTGATCAATGAACAAATGGGCTTAGACGACAAGACCGACTTATTGGCTATCAGCTTCTCTTCTCCAGATTATATTGGCCATTCATTTGGACCAAATTCTTGGGAAACCTTAGATGGCTATATTAAATTAGATGCTTTGATTGCTCAATTATTCGCCAGTTTAGACAAGCAAGTGGGTAAAAACAACTACACTGTTTTCTTAACGGCAGACCATGCAGTAGCAAACATTCCTGATTATGCAAAAAAACATAAATTACCAGGTGGACTAATTAGTGAATCAGGATTGAAAAAGGAATTAGGCCAGCATTTAGCAAAACATGGATTGGATGAAAAATTGATTTCCGCAATTGGCGAATACAATATTCATTTTAACCACGCTTTAATGGACAGTTTAGATGTTGACGAAGAAGATTTAGTGAAAATTGTAAGACAATTTGTAGAGCAAAAACCAGGTATTCTTCAAGTGGTTGAGTCTCGTGAAGCTGCAGAAGCTGCTTTACCTCAAATGCTTAGAGAGCGAATTGTGAATGGTTTTAATCCACAAAGAAGTGGTGACTTATTCATAGTAACAAAATCTGGTTATATGGATGGTTACGCCACAGGAAGCAACCATGGTGTTTTCTATAATTATGATGCACATATACCATTGTTATGGTATGGCAACGGCATTAAAAAAGGACAGGTCAATTCTGTCAATTATATGACCGATATTGCCCCTACCATTTCGACCCTTTTGGGCATCCAAATGCCAAGTGGGTCTATCGGTCAACCTATTTTAGAGGTACTTAAATAAGGATGACAGCGGATATAAGGTAAAACTGAGTTAAATCATACCTTCACTGCTCTAATTTAAAAGATCCCTGCTTATATTGCAGGTAAGAAAAACTTAATCAAATTAAAAATAAACGCATGAAAAAATTAGCAACCGTATTATTTGCCTCTGTTTTATTAATGGCTGCAAACACCGCTTCTGCAAACTGTGGTAAAAAAGATTGCAAAGATTGTAAGAAAGAAACTAAAGCACACAAATGTGACAAGAAATGTATGAAGGATGGCAAATGTGCTGAAATGAAAAAGAAAGGATAAGTATTTAATACTTACAAAAAAATAGCCACTCATTTGAGTGGCTATTTTTTTATGCGATCTGCTAAGATTACGCAAGCTTTTTTTGAAGGTTGCTATCTAATGCATCTAAGAATTCTTCTGTATATACATAGTGTTCGCCATGTTTCACTTTATTGCCATGCACACAAACAGCTAAGTCCTTTGTCATAATACCTGACTCCACTGTTTCTACACAAACTTCTTCTAAAGCTTTAGAGAAACGAATCAATTCTTGGTTATTATCCAATTGACCTCTAAACTCTAAACCTCTTGTCCAAGCGAATATAGATGCAATTGGATTGGTAGAAGTTCTATTTCCTTTTTGGTGTTCACGGAAGTGACGTGTTACTGTTCCGTGTGCTGCTTCTGCTTCCATTACTTTACCGTCTGGTGTAATCAAGGTAGAAGTCATTAAACCTAAAGAACCAAAACCTTGTGCAACTGTATCAGATTGTACATCCCCATCATAGTTCTTACAAGCCCAAACAAAATTACCATTCCACTTTAAAGCACTTGCTACCATGTCATCAATTAATCGATGTTCATAAGTAATACCCGCTTCAGCATATTTAGCCTTGAATTCATTTTGATACACTTCTTCAAAGATGTCCTTGAAACGTCCATCATATTTCTTTAAAATAGTATTCTTTGTAGACAAGTATAAAGGCCATTTTTTTGCCAATGCTTGATTGAAACAAGCTCTTGCAAAACCAAAAATACTTTCATCCGTATTGTACATGGCCATTGCAACGCCATCCCCTTTAAAATTGTACACCTCAAATTCTTGCACCGTTCCATCTTCGCCTTCGAACTTAACGGTTAATTTGCCTTTCCCTTTTGTTACAAAATCTGTAGCACGGTACTGATCCCCAAATGCATGACGACCTATACAAATAGGTGCTGTCCAATTAGGCACTAAACGTGGCACATTCGAACAAACGATTGGTTCACGAAACACAGTACCATCTAAGATGTTACGGATCGTGCCATTCGGGCTCTTCCACATTTGCTTTAATTTAAACTCTTCTACTCTTTGCTCGTCTGGAGTGATGGTGGCACATTTGATACCAACACCATATTGCTTGATGGCATTAGCAGCATCAATAGTCACTTGATCATTGGTTTGATCACGATACTCCATTCCTAAGTCATAGTACTTAATATCTAACTCTAGATAAGGCAAAATCAATTTATCCTTAATGAATTTCCAAATAATTCTTGTCATTTCATCTCCATCCAATTCTACCACTGGATTAGCCACTTTAATTTTCTGTCCCATATGTTTTAAAATTTTGTCTGCAAATGTACAAAATGTAACTAAAAAGCAGGGGGATAATTAAGAAGAATGATTCACAATAAGCACAGGCATATGTACTTTATGACGAACGGATTCAATTGTCTCCCCAAAGAAATAGTCTTTCCAGCCATGGTGTCGATGTGCACCCATGACTAACAACTGTGCGTCTGTTTGCTTCACTATACGCACAATTTCTTTCACCCTATTTTTATAGCCTAATGCAAGCTGGACTTTATACCCTTTTGCAACTAATGAAGTGGCATAAAGCTCCAGTCTTTCTTTGTCCTTCCTGGATTCCTCGTCATCACTTGATTCATGAAAATAACTTGCCGTAACACTCTCAATCACATGTATTAATATAAGTTCCGTAGTTGGATGCGCTTGGGCAATAGCTGCTTTAATTAAATGGGCATCCCCCGATGTAAAATCAACTGCGATAGCGATACGATCTATTGGTGCTGAAGTCGTCCAATCTAATTCAACAGCAGCACCATGTAAGGCAGTCCTTTCTTGCTTTCGCTTTGATGCAAGCATAGGATAAACAATAATGTACAATAATAGAGAGAAAAAGAAAAGTATAGCAGAGACTAGTAGCACTTTGATGTACAGCAGTGTCGTTCCCTCTAAAAATGCTTTTGCAAAATCAAAGACTAAATTAGCATTCAAGTAAACTAAAATACTTGCAACTAACCAGGAAATTATTTTAACCCATAAAGGAATTGCAAATTCTCCCATGGTCTTTTTGTCACTTACAAAATGGATCAAAGGAATCACGGCAAAACCTAATTGCAAACTCAAAATGACTTGACTAAATACCAGCAATTCATCTACCCTTCCTTCCCCCATTAATCCAATCACTAATACCGCAGGTACTATGGCTACTAAACGCGTTATTAACCTCCTGAGCCAAGGGTTCATTCTTAGATTCAAATAGCCTTCCATCACAATCTGACCAGACAATGTTCCTGTCACGGTGGAACTTTGACCTGCTGCAATTAGAGCGACAGCAAATAAAATGGGTGCCATTGTAGAGCCAAGTAATGGTGCCAACAAAGCATGTGCCTCTTCTATTTTAGCTACCGATTGATTTCCTGTTTGATAAAAGGCGGTTGCTGCTAAAATTAAAATTGCTGCATTCACAAAAAAAGCTGCATTCAAGGCCACAGCGCTATCTATAAAATTATACCATAACGATTTCTTAATGCCTGCACTTGAACGTTCGATTTTTCTAGTTTGTACCAAAGCAGAATGCAAGTACAAATTATGTGGCATTACGGTAGCTCCAATCATGCCCACTGCAATATAAAGCGCACCTGGTGATAATGTAGAAGGTACCAATCCTTTTGCTGCACTGGCTAAATCAGGTTTAGCAATGATCATCTCTGCTAAAAAACTTCCACCAATGGTGGCTACTAAAACAAAAATAAATGCCTCCATTTTACGCATGCCATAACGTTGCAATAACATGAATAAAAAAGTATCTGTGACTGTAATAATAGTGCCATACATCAAAGGCAATCCCGTCAATAATTTTATACCAATCGCCATACCCAGCACTTCAGCTAAATCGGTTGCCGCAATGGCTAATTCAGCTAATATATACAAACAGAAATTGACAAATTTTGGATAGGTTTCTCTATTGACCTGTGCTAAATCTAAACGCCTCACGATGCCCAAACGTGCACTTAAACTTTGCAATAAGATCGCCATGATATTACTCAACAATAAAATCCAAATCAATTGAAATCCAAATGCCGCACCACCCTGTAAATCGGTGGCCCAATTACCCGGATCCATATAGCCTACACTCACCAAGTAGGCCGGTCCTATAAATGCAAAAAAACGCCTCCAACCAGTTTTATTTTGAACTGGAACAGACTCGTGTAATTGATCTAATGATTTTTGAAACATAATGGATATGTAAATTTAACTATAAACCCTTTGTGAAACTCATATTGTTGCCTATTTTAGCAAAAAATAGAGTGCCATGCGCCATCTCAGTTATCTTTTGATCTTATTGGCCTGCATTGGGTGTGCCGAAACCAAAACTGATCTTTCTGGAAATACCCCCTTAAAAATAAACGACTTTAATAAAGCCTTCAAGGATATTGGATTGCCATTGAGAATCAATGATACCAATTTGAGGACGCATACAGATACGAATGAAATTGGCAAAAAGGCTTTGGAACAATTTTTACCTGATTCGGTAGTGGAAGCCATTGTGCCAAAAACATCAAAAAATGCGACCCTTTACCCTATTGGCAAAATTGAAAAGGAATCAGAATATTATTTAGTCTTAAATAACAAAGACTCAAAAAAACAAACCGTCTCTGTGATCACATTTAGTAAGAAAAATGTTTTTTTAGGCTATAAAGTATTGACTGATTTTGAAGCAACCCATCAGGGGTCACTTTTTTATGGAAAAACTTTACTCATCAATAAAGAACCCACTTTTTTAATTGAAGAAAATAAATTAGACCCCGAAGAAGGATTAACGAATGAGAAAAAAGGTTGGGCATATACCGAACAAGGTTTCAGGTTAATTTATGCTGATGCATCCAAAAAGCCCGAACAAAAAGCCATTTTAAACCCCCTTGACACTTTACCCACTAACAATATTTTGAGCGGGGACTATGCCAGAGACAAAAAGAATTTTATTTCCTTAAGAGATTTTGGCAACCCAAATAAATACCAATTTTTTCTACACTTTGAAAAGAAGGAAGGAACTTGTATAGGAGAGTTAAAAGGTATTTTGAATTTTAATAAAAATCAAGCCACTTATTCCGAAAAAGGTGACCCCTGCACCATTCAATTTACGATTACTGGAAACATCATTAAAATCAAAGAAGATGGTAATTGCGGGAACCATAGAAATATGACCTGTTATTTCAACGACAGTTACGACAAGAAAAGAAAGCCAAAGGCAAAGAAATAATCCACATTCTGGCATTGCAAACGATTGTTATCCACACTAGGATTGGCTTTGACCCACATTTATACCAAATAGGATTATATTGCGGGTCAAAATAACCAAAGAACAAAAAAATGAGTTTTAGAAACTACCAAGTTCCTTACCCTATTAATGAAAAATATGCAAAGAAAGCGGCCTATTTTTCTATGGAATTCGCCATCCACCAACCTCTTAAAATATACAGTGGTGGTTTGGGTTTTTTAGCTGGATCACATTTAAGAAGTGCATATGAATTAAATCAAAATATGATTGGTATAGGTATGCTATGGAAATATGGCTATTACGACCAAGCAAGAAATCAGGACCAAACTTTGCAAGTGACTTTTATGGAGAAGATGTATAGCTTCTTAGAAGACACCGGCATTAAATATCAAATTTTAATTCACGATCATCCAGTTTGGGTGAAAGCTTATTATTTAGCACCGAATGTTTTTTGTAGCGCTCCTTTATTTTTATTGAGTACTGATTTACCTGAGAACGATTATGTGTCTCAAACCATCACGCATCGTTTATATGATGCGAATGTGGCAACCAAAGTAGCTCAATTTATTTTATTGGGTGTAGGTGGAGCAAAATTAATTGACGAATTAAATTTCAATCCAGAAGTATACCACTTAAATGAAGCACATGGTTTTTCTGCTGCATTTTATTTGTTAAATAAA
>JBFYPO010000011.1:0-4359 GCA_041303215.1 Asinibacterium sp.
CGATGGAAGGATTTATCCCTGATGCAGTAGATGAAGCATTAGGATTAAAAGCATTAGGATTACATAGTGCAGTTGCAGTAACCTTAGGATACAGAGATGCAGCAAATGATTATTTATCTGGTGCTAAGAAAGTAAGAAGAGCAACAGAAAAGTTGATCATTAAAAAATAATTGAACTAGTGAAAACTAGTAAACATATTGAACTTAGTTTTTGAATTGAGTTGTAAGCAAGCAATCGGTATTCGGCCATCATAAGCCGTATCCAAACGGCTCCTAATGTAGGGGCCGTTTTTTTGTTGAAGGAATTTCCAACATTGCTGGTTGATTACCTTGTTAAAAGGAATATTTGATGAGAGGTGAAGTGTAATGTAAATTTTATCTTAATTTACGTTAAATCATTTTTAAGTAATTTCCTTAAAACACGAATATGAAAAAAATCATAGGATCTAAAAAAGTATTAGCAGCCATCACTGGCTTTTTAATGCTAACCTTGTTGAGCTTGAACACATATGCACAAGATGCATCTGCTTATCAAACACCACCAAAAGAAATTGCTGATCTATTATTAGCAGCGCCCACTCCTTCTATTAGTGTGGATGGAAAAGCAAAACACATGCTTGTCATGGAGCGTCCTTCTTATCCTTTGGTAGAAGAACTTGGGCAAGCTGAATTTAAAATTGCTGGTCTTCGTTTGAATCCTAATAATTTTTCACCAACGCGTCAGAACTATATTAAAGGCATGACCATTAAAGAGATTGCTACGAACAAAACCTTAGCAATTAAAGGGATGCCAAGTACTATAGCGGCATTAAGTCCTTCATGGAATCCTTCAGAAAATAAAATTGCATTTTACAATGTCTCTGCCACTGCGGTAGACGTGTATGTGATTGACTTAACTACTTTGACTTGTCAAAAAATAAATAAGACAGCAGCTAATTTAATTTTAGGTGCTAGCCTTGTTTGGGTAGACGATGCCACAGTGATGTATAAAGTAAATGTGAATACTGCAAGTGCTTTAGCCAAAAGACCTATCACACCAAAAGGGCCAACCATACAAGAGAACTTAGGTAAAGCGGCACCTAGCGTCACCTATCAGGATTTAATCAAGTCGCCTTATGACGAATATGTTTTTGAATTTTTAGCGAAGAGCCAATTGGTTAAAAATAAAAATGGCGTTGAGACTAAAATTGGTGCACCAGCATTAACCAATAGCTTTAGCATCTCTCCAGATAAAAACTATATCCTTACCCGCAGTTTAAATAAGCCATTCTCCTATTTAGTGACTGCTTATGGCTTTGCATCTTCTATGCAAGTATTGGATAAAAATGGCGCCTTAGTAAAAACGATTGCGCAATTGCCTTCTTCAGAAGGAACAGCGAGTGGTTATGATAACGTTCAAAATGCACCCCGTGGTTTTCAGTGGAAGGATGACGAAGCAGCGACCATTGTGTATGCAATGCCTTTGGATAGTGGCTTAATTAAAAAAGCAGTTCCATTTCACGATGCGGTGATGGCAATAACAGCTCCTTTCAACAACGCCCCTAAAGAATTATTTAAAACAGCAGCACGTTTTTCAAATATCAGCTGGGGAGATGAAACTTTAGCTTTAGTCACTGAAGTGTTAAGAACCAAGCAACGTTATAAAGTAAGCATCTACAATCATAAAGCACAAAGCTTAACTACTTTATATGAGCGTAGTTTAACAGATGCTTATAGCAACTTAGGTAATCCTGTGACACATAAAAATAAATTCGGCAAGGAAGTCATTGCTACCGTAAATAATGGTCGTTCTGTTTTAATGAACAATACCACTGGCGCTTCCAACAAAGGAGACCTTCCGTATTTATCTATCTACAACCTTGATACTAAAACAAATGAAATTATCTGGCGCAGTAAGGAAGATTGTTTTGAATATGTAGTAGAGGTTTTAGATGCTGCTACTTTAAAAATTATTACACGTAGAGAGACAGAGAAAGAAGTACCTAACTATTATTTAAAGTCTTTACAAGCCAATACTTCTGTTGCGCTGACTAGTTTCAGCAACCCTTACGCAAGTATGGAAGGTGTAACCAAAGAAAAAATTAAATATAAAAGAGCAGATGGGGTAGACTTAACTGGTGACTTATATTTACCTAAAGGCTATAACAAAGAAAAAGATGGCCCTCTGCCTACTTTGTTATGGGCTTATCCAAGAGAGTTTACAAGTGCAGCTGATGCTAGCCAGATTAGAGGAAACCAACATAAGTTTACTTTATTAAGCTGGGGTTCTCCAGTGTTTTATGTTACACAAGGCTACGCTATTTTAGACAATGCAGAAATGCCGATTGTAGCAACCTCTCCTGATAAAAAACCTAACGATGATTTTGTCAATCAATTGATCTTAAATGCCAATGCTGCGATTGATAAATTAGTGAGCATGGGCGTAAGTGATCGTAATAAAATGGCAGTAGGTGGTCATAGCTATGGCGCCTTCATGACAGCCAATTTATTAGCACATAGTAATTTATTTAAAGCGGGTATCGCGCGTAGTGGTGCTTACAACAGAACCTTGACTCCTTTTGGTTTCCAAAACGAAGACAGAACTTTCTGGCAAGCACCTCAATTGTATTTAGACATGAGTCCTTTTGCACATGCCAATAAAATCAAGACACCGATTTTATTAACGCACGGTGAGATGGATGACAACACAGGTACCTTCCCAATCAATAGTGAGCGTTTATACGCAGCCATCAAAGGCCACGGAGGTACAGTGCGTTTTGTGTACATGCCTTATGAAGCACATGGCTACAGAGGAAAAGAAAATGTATTGCACTTATTGTATGAGCAAGGACGTTGGTTGGATAAATACTTAAAAGGAAAATAATTCTAGATCTAGAAGTTGATTTAAAAAGGCCCCCTCATCGGGGCCTTTTTTATGAACGCAACATCCATGATTTAAATGCTGTATAAGTTGCTTCAACAGGAATAGATTGCTTTGGTTTACCTAATAAATATTGAACAGAACTCGGTATCGCTAGTTTTTGTCCGATCGCTTCTTCTACTACTTCTGGAAATTTAACAGGATGCGCTGTTTCTAAAATAATTGCATGCACCGGCACCGCTTCATTGGTATGGTTATAATGGGTAATTGCATGCGTATGATCATGAATAAATTCTTCGGCGGCTAAAAATGCGACTGCCCCATGTGGATCTAAAGTATAGCCGTACTCATTATAGACCCTTGTAATAGTAGCTTGTGTGGTAAGGTCATCATAGCTATAACTACTCAATGCATTTTTTAGTTGCTCAAAATTATTTTGCATGAGCTCCATAATGCGCACAAAATTACTTGGGTTACCTACATCCATTGCGTTAGAAATGGTCACCACAGATTTATGCACTTCATATTGTTCGGTATCCAAATACCTAGTGACCACATTATTGTCATTACATGCTGCTACAAAATGTCCTAAGGGCAAACCGCTTGCTTTGGCCATCATCCCTGCACAAATATTACCAAAGTTGCCACTTGGCACCACGATATGCATGGGTGTATTGTCTCCATATTGTGCCACCCATTGTTGCCATGCAAAAAAGTAATACAATTGTTGTGGTAACCACCTTGCGACATTGATTGAATTGGCAGAGGTTAATTTATACACTGCATTTAAATCCGCATCCATAAATGCTTCCTTGACCATCGTTTGACAATCGTCAAAACTTCCATCCACTTCTAATGCTGTAATATTTTGACCACAGGTCGTTAATTGCAATTCCTGTATTGGGCTGACCTTTCCTTTGGGATATAATATAATAACTTGTACCCCTTCTACACCTAAGAACCCATTGGCTACTGCGCCACCAGTGTCTCCTGAAGTGGCAACGAGTACTGTGTTAATTTTAATAGGGGCCTGTTCAATACCAATTGTTGAATTATTGATTGCCCTACTTGAACTAGATTGATTTATTTTTTCTGCTTTTGCAAAATAACCCAAACACCTACTCATGAACCTTGCGCCCACATCCTTAAAGGCCAAAGTGGGACCATGAAATAATTCAAGGGCTTTGATAGCAGGTGTGATGGTCACTAATGGGAAATCGAAATCAATCGTCTCTTTACAAATTTGTTGCAAACTTACGTCATCAATAGTACCTGCAACATAAGGACGCATGACTTCGAATGCCAAGGTCGCCTTATCTAATGTTTTGAATCTTTCTATTTGCGCTTGGGTAAACTGTGGTATAGTCGTTGGAAAATACAATCCCTTATCTGGCGCCTGTCCAGTGATAGCTGCAGTTTTAAAACTGACATTCGGTGATTGTTTTCCTAAACTATAATATTCCATTTCCTTGACTATTAAAATTCATTGTTTTTTCTATT
>JBFYPO010000012.1:0-19006 GCA_041303215.1 Asinibacterium sp.
CTAATGCTTTTTGGTTGTTTATGCAACTAATGCAAATATAAGACAAGATGCAACGAATTGAAAGAATTATTGAATTTTTAAATCAACAACCTAAGGATAACTTTTTAAGACATGCCTTGGCCTTGGAATACATTAAAATTGGGGAATTGTTGAAGGCAAAATCTTTGTTTATTGAAATCCTATCTGAGTTCCCTGATTACGTAGGCTCTTATTATCATTTAGCAAAATGTTTGGAAGCATTATCCGAAAGGGAAGCAGCGATTGAATGGTACGAAAAAGGGTTGGCAGCGACAAAATTGGCGAAGGACGATCATGCCTATAGAGAATTATTAGCTGCTTACGAGGACCTTGTTTATTAATTTGATACTTATGCAGTCCTAATACTAAACGTTGCTGTTTAAATGGGCTCTGTGTTAAATTATAAATCTAAACGCTGACTAATTTTTTGGTCAATCAACTGAAAAAAATGTTCTGGCTTATAAGTGCGCCAAGCAACCACTTCCATTAACTCGATATACCTATTCAGTTTGCGTAATAAAAAATCATGTTGCGCGGCAGGGTGGAAATTAATCAATACAGCCCATCCTTCTTCATCGGATACTTCTTCATATAATTCCTCGTAATAATCTTTATCCCCGCTGTGAAAATTGAAAACATTTTCTGCAATCAGTATAAATTTATAGATACCTTCCGCCATTAATTTATCTAACACTTCTCTTTTTAATTCCATGATATCATTCTCTATGGTGTCGTTCCATTCACCAATGAGTTCAATGATGGCAAATGCTGCTTCATAGTCTACAAATAATATTTTCAGGTACAGTGTTTTGCTTCCAAATTCATCCCATTGCGGGTGTATATAATAGTTGTATACGGTTTGTGAAAATTCAAATTCACTATAGGTTCTGCCAAAAAAAATTGACTTTGGATCTGCTTCTGCTGTATATAAATGGCGCCAATGGTAATAAGGTTCTATATCATGCATGGTTACCTAGTGTTGGCGATGGTATTCAATTAATCCATCCATTGGAGATTTAACAATCTTGCCTAATTCAATCTCGTAACCAATTGCTAATTGTTTTAACACATCCCTAAATCCATAGGCAACGCTACCCACAAAATGAATTGGGTATAGCCAAGACTCATTTAATTTATTCAAATGGGTAAAGAAAAAATCATTCAATCCATCTTCAATAATATTCTCCACCATATAATGTCCTCTATTTTCTACTAAGAAATCGGTGAAGCTTGCGATATAACTATTTGGGGTGAGTTCTTTGTACACTTTATTTAAAATCGTTGCTCTATCTAAATGGTATTTTTTTTCAAACATGTTCATCAACTCGTCATCAAATGTTTTATATAAAAAATACTGTAACACTTTTTTGCCTAAGTAAGCACCACTTCCTTCGTCACCAAGTACATAACCTAGACCAGGACTATTTTTAGTGATTGTTTTTCCGTTATAAAATCCAGCATTGGAGCCAGTGCCTAGTATACAAACAACTCCTTTTTGATCTTGGCAAGCGGCTCTAGCAATGGCCATTAAATCAGTTTGTATATCTATTTTTGCATTTTTGAAAACAGTTTTTAACGCTTTTTTCAAGATGCTTACGTTGTCAGGGTTGCTCAGCCCGGTGCCGTAGAAATAGATAGCATCTACTTTGGACAAATCGGTCTTTTTTTGAAAGGTTTTTTCTAGTAATTGAACAATAGCGTCTTGCCCTAAAAAATAAGGGCTTATACCAGTTGTTTTGATGGTTTGTTTTTTGCCATTTTGAACGAGGGTCCAATGACATTTTGTAGCGCCACTATCTGCAATTAAATACGTCTTTTTCATAGGAGTTGAACTGAACCATGAAATTAGCTATTTCATTTTGAATTGATGTAAATTTGCACAGAATTCATACAACATGCAACAAAATCAGCCTCGTTCAACCCAGACCAGTTGGGTCACTCCAATTTTATATGCAATCGTACTATTAGTAGGTATTGGCATCGGTATTTTTTTAAAGGGAAGTTTCTCTATAGGTTTCCCTTCATTGGGTAAAACATCTGCGATGGATGAAATCATTGAATTAGTGAAATCAAAATATGTAGAGCAGGTTGACTTAGATAGTACGCAAACAAAATTGGCTGATTTTTATTTAGAACAATTGGATCCACATTCAGTATATATTCCTCCAGCAGACCTGGTGGGGGCAAATGAACAATTGCAACCTAATTATAAAGGCATTGGTATTGAATTCATGCAATTTAGAGATAGTGTTGTAGTGGCTTATGTTTTGCCAGATGGTCCTGCAGCTAAAGTGGGCTTAAAGACCGGCGATATCTTGTTAACAGTAGATGATACAGTAAAACTATCTGGTAACAAGTTGGATGGCGAAGCAGTAAAAAGAAAAATAAAAGGACCAGATGCACAATCCTTAAAATTAGCTGTACTTCGTAACCAACAAAAATTAACCTTTAATTTAACTAGGGCGTCTGTAGCTGTTTCGCCCATTGATGCAGCCTATATGTTAAAGGATACGGTAGGCTATATTAAAATAGACAAATTTGCTGATCGTACTTATGAAGCATTTATGCAGGCTTTAGAACCGTTGATTCAAAAAGGGATGAAGTCTTTGGTGATTGATTTAAGAGGCAATGGAGGTGGTTTGTTATCAGAAGCAGTTGCGATTGTAGATGAGCTTTTGCCTGGCAATAAATTAATAGTATACACAGAAGGATTACATGCACCAAGGGTAGATTATTATAGTAAGAGAGAGGGTTTATTTGAACAAGGCGCAGTGACCATCTTAATGGATGAAACTTCTGCTTCTGCAAGTGAAGTGTTGGCTGGTGCTTTACAAGATTGGGATCGTGCCACAGTGGTTGGTCGCAGGTCTTTTGGTAAAGGATTGGTGCAACAACAATTCAGGTTATCGAATGGAGGTGCACTAAGGTTGACCACTGCCAAATATTACACACCATTAGGACGTAATATTCAAAGGCCTTATGAGCAAGGTAAAATGAGGTATGAACATGATTTTATACAAAGAATTGAAGCTTCTAGTCAGGGTGCTAAAGACACTGCTTCTATTGGCAAAGCCTACAAAACCCCAAAAGGGAATACAGTATATGGAGGGGGTGGTATCATCCCAAATCAATGGATGCCAGCCAATGCATTGTATGCAGACTCAAATTATGCGTCGCTTTATTTGGAGGGAGGTTTAAATGAATTTGTTTTACAGTACTACCTCAAAAATCAACAAGCAATGCAACCCTATACGGCTGTTGCTGCATTTGTAAAGGACTATGCTAATAAGGATTTAACAAAACCATTGGATCAATATTTACGTGCCAATCAGCAAAAAGGGTTACCCGCATCTATGTTAAACAACGCGTTATTACAACAACAATTGGTTGCATTGTTGGTCCGTTGCAAATGGTATAAACAAGGGTATTATGAAGCGGTGAATTTAATGGACCGCAATTTTATGGCTGCTTTAAACTAACCATGACAGTATGATTTTTGTCATAAAATGACATGAGTGGGGTCATGGATGCCATCCTTGATTCTACTGAACTTTGCATTCTATCTATGCAAGAAAAATGTTACCACTGTGGGACGGAATGTGACAGTTCAATATCAATAGAAGACAAGTGCTTCTGTTGTGATGGCTGTAAGATGGTCTATCAATTACTAGACGAAAATGGCATGTGTCAATATTATGACTTGACCAATATGCCAGGGTTAACTGCCAAAGGTATTTTCACTTCTGACAAGTATAATTATTTAGACAATCAAGCGATTCGAGATCAATTGATTCAATTTAAACAAGGGGATCAAGCACATGTGGTATTTTACTTACCTCAAATACATTGTGTAAGTTGTGTGTGGTTATTGGAGCACTTACATAAAATTAACCCAGGTATCATTCAATCTCAGACGAATTTTGAAAAGAAAGAGATAAAAATTGTGTACCAGCCTTCTTTGATTACCTTAAAACAGGTGGTGCAATTATTAGCCTTTGTGGGGTATGAACCAATGATAAATTTAGGAGGAAATGATTGGCAAAAAAAGAAGAAAGTCAATCGAAAACAATTGTATAAAATAGGTATTGCTGGATTTTGTTTCAGCAATATTATGATGTTGAGTTTTCCAGAATATTTATCAGATCAAGTGGCAGACTTAGGTAGCTTAAGGCCATTTTTTATTTACCTGAATTTAATATTATCTCTGCCTGTCTTATTTTATAGCGCGAGCGATTTCTTTATTTCAGCCTACACTGGTCTAAGACAGAAGTGGTTGAATATCGATGCGCCCATTGCTTTAGCGATCCTAGTTACCTTTGGAAGAAGTCTCTATGAAATTTTGACCCAAACGGGGGCAGGCTATTTAGATAGCATGTCGGGGATCGTATTTTTTATGTTAATCGGCAGGTGGTTTCAGGATAAATCTTATGATTCATTTGCATTTGACAGAGACTATACCTCTTTTTTTCCTTTAGGGGTGACCTTGTTAAAAGAAGGGAAAGAAGTCAATCTATCTTTAAATGAGATTGTAAAAGGGGATGTACTTTTAGTACGCACAGGTGAAATGATTCCTGCAGATGCTATTTTAAAGGAAGGGGTTGCATTGGTGGATTACAGTTTTGTTTCTGGTGAAAATGCACCTATTGCTTTTGATATTGGTGCACTATTGTATGCAGGAGGGGTTCAGAAGGGCAGGGCCATTCAGGTAGAAGTGATGAAGCCAGTTGGTCATAGTTATATCACTGAATTATGGAATAGTCCCTTATTGCAGCAGACTAAAAATACAAAACAATCTTTTGTACATCCCTGGAGTCAATATTTCACATATGTGTTATTTAGTATTGCATTATTTTCAGGTTTGTATTGGTGGTATGTAGATACTAGTAAAATTTTACCAGCAGTAAGTTCCGTGTTGATAGTAGCTTGCCCTTGCTCCTTATTACTAACGGTTACTTTTACCTATGGGAATGTGTTAAGGTGGCTGGGCAAGTCGAAATTGTACTGTAAGAATGCAACAGTGATTGAGACATTCGACCAAATTGATACGATTGTTTTTGATAAAACGGGCACTTTGACAAATCATGATGCAACAACTATGGTTTATATAGGCGTAGCATTGTCAAGTCAAGAACAATCCATGATCCGTTCTGTTACAAGAGAGTCCTTACATCCATTGAGTCAAATGATCTATCAAATGCTTTCAGAAGCGGCTATCCCATTAGTGCAAGTGGATCAAATTCAAAATAATATTGCCAAAGGAATCATTGCCTCTTCACAAGGTCATACCCTCCTTATTGGCTCCGTCAAATTATTATTAGAAGAAGGGGTGCCGGTGAATTCCGACTATGACCAGTCGTTGGTATGTATTGCAATAGATGGGGTATTCAGAGGGTTTTACAAAGTGAACCATGCTTATAGGCAAGGTATATCCGAGATGATTCAATCTTTACATGCTAAAGGCTATGCAATCCATTTATTAAGTGGAGATCATCCTAATGAAGGACAGAAACTAAAACTTCAATTAGGTGCCAATATTCCAATGTTATTTGAACAATCACCCGCAGATAAATTAAATTATATTCAGCAGTTGCAAAATCATGGGAGGACGGTGATGATGGTAGGGGATGGATTAAACGACGCGGGTGCATTGCAAAAAAGTGATATTGGAGTAGCGGTGACAGATAAGTCTCATTTATTTACACCTGCGAGTGATGCCATTTTAGAAGGTCATCAAGTTGCATCCTTATTCCATCTGATTCATTATGCCAAAAAGGCGAAAACAATCATCACCCTTATTTTTGGACTTTCTATTGTCTATAATCTTGTAGGCATGTATTTTGCTACTCAAGCCTTATTGTCTCCAATGGTAGCTGCTATATTAATGCCTATAAGTTCAATTAGTATTGTAGCCCTTGCTGCTTTATTATCCTACTACTACTCAAAGTCAATCCGCGACTAAAATTGACCGCATTGCAATAGAATATGATATAAATCATTCTAGGCTTTGATATAGGTCATAAAACATCAACGCTATAGGAAATAGCTTTGCCCAAACCCTATTCATGAGTGTATTCGTCCTTTTAATCATTGTCAGTGTCTTGGTCGCAGGAGGCTTTTTATTGGCCTTTTTATGGTCCGTTAAATCTGGCCAAATGGACGATGACTATACGCCCTCCATTCGTATTTTATTTGAGGAAGAGGTAAAAACAAAAACTAAACAATAACCTAACAAATTAGCATTATGCAAGTAGAAAGTTTTCAGTATGATAACAAAACAGTGAGGAATTTCGCTATTGCTACCATTATTTGGGGCGTAGTAGGAATGACTGTTGGATTATGGGTTGCCTTGCAACTTGTTTTTCCAACTACTTTGAATCTTCAACCTTTTTTTAGTTTTGGGCGCCTAAGACCATTACATACCAATGCAGTTATTTTTGCATTTGTTGGTAATGGAATTTTTATGGGAGTGTATTATTCGTTACAACGCTTATTGAAAGCGAGAATGTATAGTGACCTCTTAAGTAAAATTCATTTTTGGGGTTGGCAGTTAATTATTGTGGCTGCAGCGATCACTTTGCCATTAGGTATCACATCCTCAAAAGAATATGCTGAATTAGAATGGCCTATTGATATCGCCATTACGATTATTTGGGTGGTGTTTGGTTGGAATATGTTTGCAACGATTTTAAAAAGAAGAGAGCGTCATTTATATGTGGCGATCTGGTTTTATATCGCCACATTTGTGACCGTTGCTGTATTGCACTTAGTAAATTCATTTGAGTTACCCGTAACCTTATTTAAAAGTTATAGTTGGTATGCTGGGGTGCAAGACGCTTTGGTGCAATGGTGGTATGGACACAATGCGGTTGCATTTTTCTTAACCACACCTTATTTGGGTTTGATGTATTATTTTATGCCAAAGGCGGCGAATCGTCCCGTCTTCTCTTATAAATTATCTATTATCCACTTTTGGGCCTTGATCTTTTTATACATCTGGGCTGGTCCTCACCATTTATTGTATACCGCATTACCCAACTGGGCACAAAGTTTAGGGGTTGTTTTTAGTTTTATGCTGATCTTCCCAAGCTGGGGTGGTATGATCAATGGTTTATTAACATTAAGAGGTGCATGGGATAGAGTAAGAGAAGATGTGATTTTAAAATTCATGGTGGTTGCCGTAACGGCCTATGGTATGTCCACCTTTGAAGGGCCGATGTTGTCCTTAAAAAATATCAATGCGGTAGCACACTTTACCGATTGGATTATTGCGCACGTACATGTGGGCGGTTTAGGTTGGAATGGTATGTTGACTTTTGGTATTTTATATTGGTTGATCCCGAAAATGTATAAAACAGAATTGTACTCAAAAAAGTTAGCTAACATGCATTTTTGGTTAGCCACCTTAGGTATTTTATTTTATGCGATTCCAATGTATTGGGCTGCGTGGCAACAAGCTTCTATGTGGAAACAGTTTACGCCAACTGGTCAATTAAAATATCAATTTTTAGAGACGGTGACTTACATGCGTCCCTTCTACGCCATGCGTTCATTAGGTGGTGTATTGTATTTGTCTGGTGCAATTTTAGCGATGGTGAATATATTTAAAACTATCGGTAAAGGAACATTGGTGGCGAATGAGGATGCGGAGGCGCCTGCTTTAGAAGCAACTTTTGAAAAACATAAAGGGGAGCATTGGCATAGATGGATTGAGCGCAAGCCAACACCTATGTTGGTGATGTCTTTAATTGTTATTTTAATTGGAGGCGCAGTAGAAATGATTCCTACTTTCTTAGTAAAATCAAATGTGCCTACCATTAGTAGTGTGAAGCCTTATACACCTTTGGAATTACAGGGTAGAGATATTTATGTAAGAGAAGGTTGTTATACTTGTCACTCTCAAATGGTTCGTCCTTTCCGTAGTGAAACGGAACGTTATGGGGAATATAGTAAAGCTGGCGAATTTGTTTACGATCATCCATTCCAATGGGGTAGTAAAAGAACCGGACCAGATTTAGCTAGAGAAGGCACCGGTAACAATAAAAAATCAAATACTTGGCATTTTAACCACTTAGACGAACCTAGTGCTATTTCTACAGGGTCTGTTATGCCTGCTTATTCTTTCTTAATTGACCATGAATTAGATACAGCCACTACACCAGCTAAAATTAGAGCAATGCAAACATTAGGGGTGCCTTATGCAGCTGGTTATGATCAATTGGCTAATAAGGAATTGATGCAACAAGCAAAAAAGATAGCTGCTAATTTAAAGCAAGATGGTATTGAGGTGGGTGCAAATAAGGAAATCATTGCAGTGATTGCCTATTTACAAAGACTTGGAACAGATATTAATAAAAAATAACCTTATAAACTTAATGACATGTTCAGTTTTATAAAAAAATATACCGAAACGATGGATCATTCAACCATCTATCCCATTTTCTCCTTACTCGTATTTGTCGCATTTTTTGTAGGGGTTTTATGGTATGTAAAAGTGATGGATAAAAAAGAGGTAGATACCATTAAGCAATTGCCTTTAGAAAATTAAGCACTTCAAAAAATTTAAATTATGTTGAATTATATTGAATATTTAGTATTAGCTGTTGCACTATTATTAGTGGCTGCCATATGGCTATTGTCATCTGTATTGATGATGTTGTCTAGGAAAGTGGTTGAAATAGCAAAACAAAACAAAACGACCACTCTATTATTACTTGCATTACTAGGGGGTGTCTTTAATCCCTTGATTGCTCAAGAGGCAACTACTGCCGCAGAGGGAGCAACAGAAGTAGTTGCTACAACTGCCTATTATGGAGGTTTGTCTGCACTTTCTTTTTGGACCTTGACTACCGTATTGGGGCTAGAATTGTTAATCATCTTTGTATTACTTTATTTTATTCGAAATTTATGGCGCATTTTAAATCCTGTGCCAGTTAAACTAACAGTAGACGGTAAAAAAGCACCTTCATGGATTAAGACAACTTGGGCCAATTTGGATAAGCGATTCTTTACAAAAGCTGCTCCGATAGAGCTTGAAGCAGACATCTTACTAGATCATGATTATGATGGCATCAGAGAATTAGACAATGCCTTACCGCCTTGGTGGAAATATGGTTTTTACATCACCATTTTTGTTGCCATTTTTTACATTTTGAAATTTGAAGTTTGGCATACTGGAATGAATCCTACAGAAGAATATAATACAGAGATGGCTGAAGCCAAAATTGAAACGGATGCTTACTTAGCATCTATGAAAGAAAACGTAGACGAGAATACTGTTGTGATGTTAGACGCCGCAGGTATAGCAACTGGTAAAACATTGTATACAAAGACCTGTGTAGCTTGCCATAGCCCTAATGGTGCTGGAGGAGTAGGTCCGAACCTAACGGATAATTATAGTTTACATGGAGCCACTATTAAAGATATTTTTAAAACCATTAAATATGGCTGGCCTGACAAAGGGATGCAGGCTTGGCAATCTAATTTTTCACCTGTCGAAATGCAACAGATTGCAAGTTATGTAAAATCATTAGTGAATACCAATGTAGCAGATGGCAAAGCGCCACAGGGGGAATTAAATAAAGAAGAAGCAGCACCAGCTGTAACTGCATCAGATTCTACTAAAGTTGTTAATACTATTTCAAAATAATGGAAAACCAACACAACGATATTTCCAATAAAGAAAATGAACGTCTTGCTAATATTAAAAAAGAATTATTAGACCAAGAGTTCCGTGATGCAGTAGGTACAATTAGTAAAGAAGGTAAAAGAAACTATATTTTTCCTCAAAAACCATTCGGAAAATTATATAATCTTAGGTCTTACTTTAGCTATTTTTATTTAGTCTTATTCTTTACCCTTCCTTTTATTAAAATAGAAGGAGAGCCAATGTTTTTGTTCAATGTATTGGAGCGAAAATTTATTTTTTTTGGACAGGTATTTTGGCCTCAAGACTTTTTTATATTCGCCATAGGATTACTTACTTTCTTGGTCTTTGTAATTCTTTTTACAGTTGCATTTGGAAGGTTGTTTTGTGGCTGGGCTTGTCCTCAAACGATCTTCATGGAGATGGTATTCAGAAAAATTGAATATTGGATTGAAGGAGATGCGAATCAGCAAAGAAAGTTAAAAGCAATGCCCTGGAATGCTGAAAAGATAAGAAAACGTGTTACCAAAATTATTGCCTTCTTTTTAGTTTCATTTCTGATTGCTAATTTCTTTTTAGGTTATATCATTGGCATTGACAGCGTTGGATTGATGATTCAAGAAGGGGCTATTGTACATTTTGGTGTGTTTAGTTCATTGATCATTTTTACGTTGATTTTTTTCTTTGTTTATTATTGGTTTAGAGAACAGGTATGTTTAATAGTTTGCCCTTATGGTCGTTTACAAGGGGTGTTATTGGATAGAAATTCTATTGTAGTAGCCTATGATTATGTTAGAGGTGAGCCAAGAGGCAAATTAAATGACGCGTCAGGAGACAAGGGCGATTGTATTAATTGTAGTGCATGTGTGCGTGTTTGTCCAACAGGGATTGATATTCGAAATGGCACACAATTAGAATGCGTCAACTGTACAGCCTGTATTGATGCTTGTGATGAAATCATGGAGCATATAGAAAAGCCTACAGGCCTTATTCGATATGCATCTGAAAATAATATTGCTAAAAAAGAAAAGACGACTTATTCCTGGAGACTAAAACTTTATACCGGAGTGCTTCTACTTTTACTTTCTTTTTTAGCGGTCTTATTGATCACTAGGGATGATGTGAGTGCAAGGGTGCTAAGAACACCAGGGCAAATGTATCAAAAACTACCTGATGGCAAGATCAGTAACTTGTACAATATCAAATTGGCTAATAAGACTAGAAAAATCATTCATATAGATCTTAAGCTAGAAAATACCACCGGTGAAATTAAAATGATTAACCAAGTGGATGTACCCAAGGAATCCTATTATCAAACGAGCTTTTTCGTCATTTTAAAAAGTACAACGATTAAAAAAAGAAAAACTGAATTGAAAATAGGATTATATGAAAATGGCCGAAGAATAGAAACGGCATCAGCTATCTTTTTAGCACCATCACTCTAAGCAAATAAGTATGAAAAAATTAAACTGGGGCCATTCAATATTTTTTATTTACAGCGCATTCGTGGTGGCTATTTTGTTCATGGTGTATCAATCTACTCAACAAACTTATGACCTGGTTGAAAAAGATTATTACGCTGCTGAACTAAAATACCAGGAGGTGATTGATGCAGCTGACCGTGCCAATAAGCTTGGGGGGAGTTTGCAAATAGATCAAACAAATGATTCACTTTTTGTCAGGCTGCCAGCTGCTTTTAAAGGGGTGAATGTAAAAGGGAAGGTACAACTCTATTTCGCGGCGGATAAACAGCAAGATGTACTGTATCATTTTGAAACAATGGAGGGGTTTACGGTATTAAAGAAGCGCGAAAAGAAAAAGGGTAGTTATATGCTAAAACTAGATTTAATAAAATCTGGGGTAGCGTATTATTATGAACAAAAAATTTATTTATAAAGATGTTCAATAGTAACTTTTTGGAGATTGGGTTTTTCATGGGTTTACTAGGAAGTGTCCATTGCATAGGGATGTGTGGACCCTTAGTGATGGCGCTTCCTATTGCCCATATGAAACCGTTTCAAAAAGTTTTGGCGACCACTTTATACCATATAGGCAAATTAACAACTTATGGTGCATTAGGTTTACTGGTTGGTCTTTTTGGGAAGCAGATTCCCTTTTACAATGTGCAACAACATCTTAGTGTTGTAGTAGGATTAATAATGTTGATTTATGTTATATGGGTTTTTTACCTACACCCAAAAAAGAATAACCAGTTCTTGAAATTTGACTGGTTGAATCAAAAAATAGTCAAAGCGCTGGGTTACTTATTTAAGAAAAGAGGTGCATTTTCATTTTTATGGGTTGGCTTATTAAATGGATTATTGCCTTGCGGTATGATCTATTTAGCTTTAGCCTCTTCTTGGGCGAGCCAATCTGTTGTACAGAGTGGTTTATTCATGGTTTTATTTGGAATTGGAACTATGCCTGCATTATTATTAGCAGCTTTTGGTGGGCAACTACTTGGGCTCGCATTTCGTCAGCGTATTCAAAAAGCACTCCCTTATATTTTAACGAGTATGGGCGTATTATTAATATTAAGAGGCATGAATTTAGGTATTCCATACATCAGTCCAATATTGGATGGAGACGGCACAGCAAGTTGCCATAATTAAAGCGATAGTGAAAAAAGAATTTTTCATAAAAGAGTTAGAGTCGCTACAGCGAACATTGGATTTTATCCAAGAAGAGCAGGCTTTTGTTAAACAAAAAATCACCCATTATTTAGATATTTTTGAAGAGGATTCATGGATAGAATGGGCGGAGGAAATGCAACAGCAAATATTGAATAGAGAAGCCGCTTTACATTTATTAAAAAATGACATTCAAAAATTAAAGGGTAGAAAATTGGTTGATATAGTTGAAGTCAAAAAACAAAAACAACAATTGAACTATTTAGAGAATGAATTTTTATCCTGGAAACAGGTGATTGATCTAAAGCTTGATATTGCAGCAGCTTTAGATAACTAGTTGCATAAATGTGCTAGTTTGACCTCTTCAAGTATTGTAATTTTACCATCTTTAATTTCAATTAGTTTCTCTGATTTAAAATCACTTAATGTTCTAATTAAACTCTCTGTAGCTGTACCTGCGATATTGGCCAAGTCTTCTCTAGAAATAGCAATCGAAAACAATGTATTGTCTTCTTGATTGTATTTCTTTTTTAAAGTTAATAAAGCGTCTGCCACTCTTTTTCTCAAACTGTGGTAAGCCAAGGCGACCAATTGGTCTTCTTTTTCTGCAATATTGTTTGCTAAAAGTTTAATCACTTTTAAAGCAATTTCTTGGTGTTGTGTTAAAAGGTCTTCAAATTCTTTCTTAGGTATGACCCTGATTTTAGACTCCTCCAATGTTTCAGCAAACTCAACATATGTTTTGTTCTCTAGGAGGGAGATATGTCCAAAAAAATCTCCAGCCGACAAAAGGCTTGTAATAAATTCCTTTCCGGATTCACTTGTCTTATATACTTTGACTTTTCCTGATTCTATGTAGTATAATTTATTAGGATGTTGACCTTCTGCGTATATAATATGCTTCTTCTTAAATTCAATAATATCGTGTTGTTCTAATGCGTGGTGCATTTCATCCTTTGTGCCTAGGTCAGTTAAAATTTGATACCATCCTTCAATTCCTTTGACTTGTAAAATTTGGTTTCTTTTAACTTTCTCGAGTCTTGTGTGTATTGCGTTGATTAATTCAGCATCTGTAAAAGGTTTTGTGATATAATCATCTGCGCCCATTTCCATTCCTTTTCTTAAATCAGTTCTTTCACTTTTTGCACTTAAAAATATAAATGGAATGGTTTGTAGATCTGGGGCTTTACTTAAAATCTGATACACCCCATAGCCGTCCAAAACTGGCATCATGATATCACAAATAATTAAAGAGGGCATATGTGCTCTGGCTAATTCAATGCCTATCTTGCCATTTTCGGCGGTGATGACTTCAAATTGAGCAAGGGTTAAAATTTCTGCCGTATTCTCTCTTAAGGCCTCATTGTCTTCAATCAATAAAATTTTTTCCATAATGCTTTTCTTTTAAGGCTTCTCTTTGAAGGGTAATGCTACGCAAAATGTACTTCCATGATCTAAGTCACTTTGGTAACTAATTTTTCCATTTAATAATTCTATATACCTGCCAACGATGTGTAATCCAAGTCCTGTACCTTGAATATTAGTTACATTCGTTGCCCTAAAGAAGCGCTCAAATAAATGAATTTGATCCCCTTTAGGAATACCCATCCCTTGGTCCTTTACTTTTATTTCTAACAATCCATTCGCTATACTTGTTTCAACAATGATTGCTTTATGTTCTGGTGAAAATTTAATCGCATTGGAGATCAAGTTTATCATTACATTCTTTAATAAACCCGCATCTGAATAACATTGTAAATCAGATTGATTATGGTGCATTAAAGATTGACCTGGCTTAAGCAATACTTGCATTTCATTGAAGATGGCTTCGATAAACTGGTTGATTTCAAATGTGTCAAATGTGACTTCGAGTTTTCCTTCTTCAATTTTTCCTAAAGACAAAAACTCATTTAAAATATCTGTTAATGTTTTGACAGAGGACTTAATGCGATCTATATGTTTATCCCTTTTAGGCTGATCTTCTGTAGTCTCGTATTTAGCTAATAAAGAGATGGACGATAAAATCGTACTCAGAGGTGTTCTAAATTCATGAGAAGCCATGGATACAAATCTAGATTTAAGGTCATTGACCTCTTTTTCTTTTTCTAATGATTTAGTTAAGTTTTCTTTGGAGGCCTGAAGCTCTTGTAAGGTGATTTGTAACTCTTTGGTCCTGGCGGCTACTTTTTCTTCTAGACTTGCGTTCAAATTTTTAATCTCTATTTCAGACGCAATTCTTTTGGTGATATCCGAAATGAAAGCAATTACATATTTAGATTCTGATGTTTCAAAATGCCCTAAACTAATTTCAACTGGAAATTCAGTACCATCTTTTCTTAAAGCACAAAGTGTCATACCAAGTCCCATGGATCTTGCTTGAGGCTTTTCAATAAAGCCATCTCTATTCTTTACATGTGCATGGTGGTATCTCTGAGGGATCAATTTTTCTAACTTTTCATTGACTATTTCGGTCTCCTCGTACCCAAACAACTTGTTGGCAAATGGGTTAGACATCACGATTTCGCCTTGACCATTGACCACGATAATACCCATAGAAGCGGAATTAAATAGGGCTTCGAATCTTAGGTCTTTATACTGATTGGTAAGGGGCATGCAAGGACAAATTTTGTACTGCGAAGTTACTTATATTAGGGCAGAAAAGGGAGGAATTTATCCTGTTGAATGGCTGCTAATAAAGGTGCTGTGGCATTCAATGTCTGCCCATTTAAAACCTTTTCGTATTGAACTAAATACTTAGATGCCATTTGGGTACTGGTAAAATGGGCCATCACATACTCATGGCATTTCTTTTTATCAAATTGATCCGCATTTTTAACCGCATCCACCAATGCAGAAATTGAGTTACTTACAAAGCCCACTTCTGGCTGAATGATTTCTTGTAAAGATCCATAAGGCGTCCCGAATGCGGGACAACCAAAATAGATGCTTTCAACGATAGATAAGCCAAAAGGTTCGTTCCATAAAACAGGAAAGATTAATCCTTTCGAACCTTTTAATAAATTATTTTTTGCAATGCCGCCTTGCATACCGTCAAAACGAATCCTAGGATCAAAAGTAAGTCGAATGCCTTGGTTTAGATTGAATCTTTTGCCACCTATGACCCTTAGTTGAATCTTCGCTATTTGTGCAATTTTGATAGCGCCTCTTACATTTTTTACGCGCCATGCTGCATCCCCTAAAAAATGAAAATAATTCCTTGCTTGATTTAATCCCGGATCTCCATAGTCATCAGGATCAATGCCATTATGCACAAAGCTGGTACTGCCATACCTTGAGGCATGATTCTTTGATACAAATACTGTATTGATATCTAATGGATTTTGATCATTTGTATTACCGTGTAAGGTAAAAATATAGGGAATATTAGGGGGTTCATTGACGTTACAATTTAAGTGCACCACATCTACTCCTTCTGGTATTTGCTCATTAAAAGGGATGGAATGGTCAAGTACATGCACTCCAGTGGCAAATGCACAACTTGAACCAGGTGCCACTAAATAGGAGACTTGATGCCCCATTTTAACCAGTTGTTTGCCAAGCCACCAAATGACTCTTTCAGTGCCTCCATAGGTTCGAACGGGGATACTAGTATTGTTTACAATAAGTATGTGCATGCTCAAAATTACGATAAATTTAGATGGCCAGGAATGTGTTTGAACACTTATCACATTTTTTAGTCTTGCTTTTAAAAAAGTATTAACTTGAAAACCTTAATTAAATTTTGATTGCATGAAAAGACTATTTACCATTTTGGCTTTATGTGGTGCAGTGCTTGTACAAGCGCAAATAAAACCAACCACCGCATCGGAGCGTTTAAAATCAATTGAACAACGAAAGCAATTGTTAAGTCGATCCACTTTAAATGAAGCAAGCTTCAGAAATATTGGACCTTCGATCATGAGCGGTCGTGTGGTGGACATCGAAGTCAATCCACAAGATCCTACTGAGTTTTATGTTGCTTATGCCTCTGGAGGTTTATGGCATACGCAAAATAATGGCCAAAGCTTCGCGCCAATTTTTGATTCAGTGGATATCTTAACCATTGGAGATATTGCAGTGAATTGGCAGAATAGACATATTTGGGTGGGTACAGGCGAAGTAAATAGTAGTCGATCTACTTATGCGGGACTTGGAGTGTATCGTTCTGCAAATAATGGTAAATCTTGGGATTATTTAGGATTGCCAGAAAGCCATCATATTGGTAAAATTCAATTGTCTTCTAAAGACCCTAATACTGCATGGGTGGCAGTCTTAGGCCATTTGTATTCTGAAAGTAAAGAAAGAGGGGTGTATAAAACCACTGATGCTGGAAAAACTTGGAATCAAACATTGGCCATTGATGCAAATACTGGAGCCATTGATTTAGATATTGATCCAATCAATGAGCAAAACATGTATGCTGCCATGTGGTATAGAACAAGATCTGCCTCAAATTTTGAAGAAGCAGGTAAAACTTCTGGTATTTATAAAAGTACAGATGGTGGTAACCATTGGACTTTAATGTCTACACCAACAAGTGGCTTTCCTGCTGGCGAGGGTGTGGGTAGAATTGGTTTAGCAGTGTATCCTAAAAATCCATCTATAGTATATGCTATCGTAGATAATAATTTTCATCAGCCAGATACTGCAATGAAAAAAGCAGCGGACACCTCTAGGTATGTTTTAAGAGATTTTAAAGCATTAACAGTGGATCAATTTTTGGCATTAGATAATCGTAAATTAAATGCTTTTCTAAAATCACCTCGCAATGGAATACCTGCAAAATACAATGCAGACAATTTGAAGCAAGATGTAAAGTTGGGCAAATTAAATCCAAATTGTATTTGGGATTATTTATACGATGCCAATACTGCTTTATTTGAAACTCCTATTTATGGTGCTCAGGTATATCGTTCTGATAACGCAGGTGTGAGTTGGGTTAAGACACATGCTAAGCCGATTGACTTATATAGCACTTATGGTTATTATTTTGGTAAAGTATTTGTTAGTCCAAGTAACCCAGATAAAATTGCGATTACAGGTGTAGGCGTTTTATTAAGTACAGATGGCGGGAAAACTTTTAGTTCAATTGGTAAAGAAAATGTGCATGCGGACCATCACTTTGTTTGGATGAATGGACAAAGAGATAGTCATATGATTATCGGTAACGATGGGGGTTGTAATATCACTTATGACAATGGCGCGCATTGGTTCAAAGCCAATACGCCAGCTGTGGGTCAATTTTATAATATCACTGTAGATATGGCTAAGCCATACAATGTATATGGTGGCTTGCAAGATAATGGTACTTGGTTTGGATCAAGCACGACCAAGGAAAATTATGATTGGTATGATAATGGACACAATCCTTATACTATGATTGGAGGAGGAGATGGTATGCAAGTTCAAGTAGATTGGAGAGACAATAAAACGGTTTATAGTGGATCTCAGTTTGGTTTTTATAGCAGACAAAATTTGGCAACTAAAGAAAGGAAAACAGTAAGACCAATGAGAGATCTAGGTGAGCCTGCTGTTCGTTATAACTGGCAAACACCTATTTTGTTAAGTCGTCACAATCAAGATGTATTTTATTTTGGATCTAATAAGTTCCACCGCTCCATGAGCAAAGGGGATAGTTTAGTGACATTAAGTACTGACCTTACTACAGATCCAGCGCAAGGGGATGTGCCATTTGGTACATTGACAACGATGAGTGAAAGTCCTATTCGTTTTGGTTTAATCTATGTAGGTTCAGACGATGGCAATGTGCAAGTATCTAAAGACGGTGGAAATACATTTACATTGATCAGTCAAAAATTACCAAAAGGATTGTATGTGAGCAGGGTAGTGGCAAGTAAGTATAATGTTTCTAGAGTATATGTAACATTGAACGGCTACCGCAATGACCATTTTAATGCTTACGTATATCAAAGTGATGATTATGGTACAACATGGAAACAGATCATGAAGGATTTGCCCACTGAACCTGTAAATGTGATCAAAGAAGATGCAGTCTCTGAAAAGGTATTGTATGTGGGTACAGACGGCGGTTTGTATGTAAGTTTAGACGGTGGTAATAGTTCGATGGCATGGACAAAAGGCTTACCTGCAAGTGTTCCTGTACATGACATAGAGATTCATCCAAGAGACCATGAAATCGTTTTAGGTACACACGGAAGAAGCTTGTATGTAGCTAAATTAGAAGCTTTAAGAAAGCAGTTAAAATAAATTTAAACGTTCATAAAAAAGGCTAACTAGTATACTAGTTAGCCTTTTTTATTTTGGAAGATTTTTGGTTATGCTTTTAAATAAGCTTGTTCCTTTTGAACAAGTAAATCAAATACTTTTTGTAAAATAGGAGAGTCCGTTGGGATTGTGTTTGTGTCTATTTTACTTATAGGGATAATACGTTTGGTAGAGCTTGCAATAAAGGCGCCTTTTGCGGTATTGATTTCTGCTAAAGCAATAGGTCTTTCTTCTACTTTAATTCCATTACTAGAAGCTAAGGCCAAAATATTTTTTCTTGTAATACCTTTTAAGATTTCGTCCTTAGGTGTAACAATATGTCCGTCTTCGGAGATCAAAAAGAAATTTGACCTTGGACATTCTCTTAACATGCCATCATTGGTATATAAAATATCATGGCCACCAAAAGCTTTTAACTTTGGTTGTAAATAGATAGCCATTAAATAATCCGTTGTTTTTACTTGAGGCA
>JBFYPO010000013.1:0-9989 GCA_041303215.1 Asinibacterium sp.
TAAAACTTGGATTAGGTGACTTTATCAATGGTGCATTTGTAGTCAATGGCAAAAATGTGACCGTGACAAAAGTTGAATTACAAACCAATCCTATTCTTGCTGATACCGTGATAGCATGGTCTGGTAGAAAAGTAGGCTATCTTGCCTACAGTCAATTCTTGAATAGTTTTGATGATAGCTTAAGGGCCATCTTTGGTCGTTTTAAAGCTGCTGGTGTCAATGAATTAGTTTTAGATTTTAGATACAATGGCGGAGGTTATGTTGTCTCTTCTGATTTAATTACCAATATGACTGTTAAAGATGCTGCAGCTAAAGTGGGCAAGTTGATGAATAAAAAAGTATACAATAGTACGTATACCGCTTATCTAGAAAGAACCTCGGGCGCAAGTGCTTTTGAAACATTATTTAAAGCAGAACCAAATAACCTTGGAACACTCAATCGTGTTTTTGTGTTAACCTCTGGCAATACCGCCTCGGCAAGTGAATTGGTGATCAATAATTTAAAGCCCTTTATGGATGTCATTTTAATTGGCGAGCATACTTATGGAAAAAATGTAGGTTCTTTTACCCTGACCGATCCAAACAAAAGATGGGATTTTGGCTTGCAGCCAATCACTTTTTTAACCAATAATGCGATAGGTGAATCCAACTATGGCACAGTAAACGGCTTCTTGCCAAATTATACATTGGCCGACAATGTATTACCTTATAAAGCTTTAGGTCATCCAAACGAAACCTACTTTAATAAAGCATTAAGTATTATTGGGGGCGTTTCGTATCAAGCAAATTCAACCTCATCCACTAAAAAATATACTCGAACTTTGGCTAGTAAAGAGGCCTTTGCAGACAACAAATGGTTAGATAGAAAAGAAATGTGGATGGACCCAAAATAAAAAACGATGCACCAATCAATACAGGTATTTGTAACAGGAGGCACATTTGACAAAGAATACAATGAGTTAAATGGAAATCTTTATTTTAAAGACACCCACTTGCATGAAATGCTAAGTTTAGGTAGAAGTAATTTAAACTTAACCATCGAGTCTTTGATGATGAAAGACAGTTTAGATTTTGTAGACGCAGATCGTGCTTTGATCGCTTCTGCATGTAATGCAACTGAAGCAGAAAGGATATTGATTACACACGGCACTGATACCATGACCATCACCGCATTGTTTTTGCAAAAAAACTGTCCCGGTAAAACGATTGTATTGACCGGTGCAATGATACCTTATAAATTTGGTAGCTCAGACGGACTTTTTAACTTAGGCAGTGCACTTGCTTTTACACAAGTATTGCCTGCAGGGGTGTATATCGCTATGAACGGAAAATATTTTGACGCAGACAAGGTTAGAAAAAACAAAGAGAAGGGCGAATTCGAAGCCATCTAATACTACATGCAATTACTTCGTTACTTACAAATTTAACCAAGAACTGCATCCCATAATTTTGCACGAATCTCTAAGGCTTCAATAGAAGCCAACTCCGCTTCCTTCCATTTAGTCGCATCTGTTCCACATAATTCACCCACCATTTCAAGAGCTAAATGACTATGGTGTCCGCCATCCACTTCAATATGTCTTTCAATATAATATTTGAAGATGGCAACTTTTTCTGGCGTCTCCGCAACTAGTTTTTCTAATAAACGTGTAAACATATCAGGAATCAAATCTTCTCTGCCAAAAGTGAAAACAGCAGCTTGCACATGTGCAGGAGCATGATTTACAATTTTAAATGTAAATGATAAAAAAGCTTTAATTGAGTCGGCGCAATCCAACTGTTCAATAGCTTCTTCTATTGTTGTACCTGACTGTAAGGTAAGTATGAATTGGTCAATAGATTGAGTGGATGCCCCCATTTGGCGCATTGCTTGTTGATACAATTCAAAATGACTGATTCGATTGTCAAATGCATCTACATCAGATTCTTCTCCCAAAACAATTTCATTGATCAAGTACCTGGTATTGGCAGATCCAACAGGCACCCATGGAGTTTGAACGCAGGTTAATTTTTGTTGTAAAGATTTCAACAAACTCATAAAATCCCAAACTGCAAAAACATGTACGCCAGCAAATTTTTGCAAATCCGTTAAAGTCTGTATTTGATGGTATACAGGATGTTGTAATAACTTGGACCTACTTGGTTCAATGGCTGCTTTTAATTGCTGGATAGCTGTTTGCATAGAGGAATTTTAAGAACGCAAAGTTAACTAAATAACAATTTAATACAAGGGCTGTTTAATTAATAATTGTTTAGTACCTTAATGTTTAAACTAATTCATTTATGTTAAAAATATTGAGTAGTCTATTTTTACTATTAATCATGCATACCGCTATCGCCCAAACAACTAAAATCATTGCACATCGTGGTGCATGGAAAGAATTCAATCTGCCAGAAAATTCAATGGCCTCTTTATCAAAAGCAATCGAATTAAAATGCGATGGTGCTGAATTTGATGTAAGAATGACTTTAGATGGTGTGCTAGTGGTAAATCATGACCCTACTTATTTTGGCGACACGATTCAAACACATACTTATGCTTACCTGAATAGAAATAAATTAGCCAATGGCGAGGACTTGCCCACCTTAGAACAATATTTTAAAATGGGTAAAAACGGGAAAAAACATACCAAGCTTATCTGTGAAATTAAAGCTGCTATTGATGATACTGCGCAAGATCAATTAGCTACTCAAGCAACGGTAGCACTTGCAAGAAAATTAAAAGTAGAAGACTTTATTGTCTACATCAGTTTTAGTAGCGCTATTCTTGATAGGATAAAAAAAGAAGCTCCTACTGCTACCCTATTGTACCTTGAATCAGATTTGGCTATTGATCAAATTGTTCAACATCAATTTGATGGCATCAATTTTCATTATAGTCAGTTTAAAAAAAATCCATCCTTAGCATTGGATGCAAAAAAAGCAGGCTTGAAAACAGGAAGCTGGACCGTAAATGAAATAGTTGATTTAAGCATTTTGCAAGATCAGGGCGTGGAATGGATCACCACCAATCAACCACAACAATTTCAACAGCACCTAAAGGGTCAGCAATAAAACTAATTGAATCCATGATTATTTATACCTCGTGTCAATAAGGTATTGAATTTTCCATCCGTCTTTTAATTTAACCAATTGGAAACTATTCACGCCCTTGTGCGAAAAATTGCCTTTGTAATAAAAGGAATAGGGTGTCCAAACAGTGGCCATCAGTGGGTCTATATTAATGGAACCAAATTCAATTCTTTCATCTAACACATTCGGCATTTGCTTTCCAATATTTTGAATAAAATTTTGGATAGACTCAGTTTTGATCATAACGCCTTCTGGCTTATTCACAATGGTTTGAAAAATTACATTTTCAGAAAAACAAGTTTTTAACAATACAGTGTCTGCATTTTGCATTCCAAGAAACATATTTTGAATCACTTGCTTTACTTCTTTTTCGGCAGGTTCGCTCACCGCTTTGTTCGATGACTGCGCTTGTGCTTGATAATGAAAGCCAGTTAGTAGTAAAATGAAGAGGAATATTGAAGCACGCATATTGTAGAAATTTAAAAATGAAAGAAGATTATTTTTGATTTTGATTGGCTATTTGTAAATTATATGTAATTTAAATCAAAAAAAATCAAATGAATACAATGAAATCAACTAAAATTATTTATTGGATAACCACTTCTATCATTTGCTTGTTTGCCTCTACTGCAATTTTTATGAATTCTCAAATGGCCATTGATGGTGCAACACACTTAGGTGTTCCCCGTTGGTTAGGTTTAGAAATAAGTATTGGTCAATTAATTGGTTTAGTACTTTTAATTGTGCCAGCAGTACCAGTTCGCTTTAAAGAATGGGCTTATGTTGGATTTGGTATATTGTATATTTCTGCTGCAGTTGCCCATATCGCCATGAAAGATCCAATGAATAATACCATTATGGCCATTGTATTCTTTGGACTTTTACTTACCTCGTATTCAAGTTTTCATAAATTACAAAAAGCAAGAAGTTAGCATCTCGATTTTACTATACTTCTTTTTAATAAAAAAGGCGGCCAAATTTGGCCGCCTTTTTTATTATTAATTTTTTACTTTATTTAGGCATAGCGCTCAATAGGATTTTTAAAAAACCATCGATTGATTTATCATCCATCCATTTAATGACTGCAACGATATCATTTTCAGTGTCTACATAAATCGCATTCGTGCCATTGCCAATATGGGTAAAGGCGGATGCTGGTGCAGATGGATACATTTTACGATCTGTATTTAAAAAATAATTCATGAACCCATAACCCGTTTGAACAGATGTAGGTGTGGTTGATTTTTTAATCCATGATTCAGCAATGATTTGTTTGCCATTCCAGTTTCCTTTTCTAAGTGTTAATAAACCAAATCTAGCCATATCATAGGCGTTGATAAATAAGCCGCCTCCAAAATGACCACCGCCACTAACAGATTGAATCATTTTTCCGTCCAATACAATCCAAGCATTTTTATATCCTGTCCAAGCCCAAGTATTACTCGCACCAATAGGTTGCATCACTTGCGTTCTTAAAACTTCTGGCAAGGGCGCCCTCCACACAGTAGTGGCTGCCAAAGCCAACGCATTCACTCTAGTATCATTGTATTTATATGTTGTACCTGGCTCAAAACGTTTTCTGGTAGTCCACTCCTCTGATTTGTCTGAAGGTCTATCCGCCCAATCTGGCTTACCCCATAATACCCCCTCCCAATCACTTGTTTGTCTTAACAAATGTTCCCAACTAATTTTTCGATTATGTGCTGTTTCAAATGGATAAATGAAAGAATTTGTTGCAATTGGATTTTGGTTGGTGGTATTTTGTGCTTCTGCTAATTCGATAGGTGGCATATAAGGATACACTTTATCTTCTATAGAGTGAATCAAACCCTTGTCTACCGCTAAGCCTACCACCGTTGACAACATACTTTTAGTAACACTATTTACCATTTCTACCGCATTTGGATTACCCCACTCTGCAATGATATAACCTTTATAAACAATGACACCCGACGAAGGGCCACGGCTAGCCATTGGTCCTATTGGATCCGAAAATGGCTCTTTCCCAAATTGCATAGCTTGTGAAAGCGTTAAGTTTTTTGGAAACTTTGTTTCATGTCCAATCGCGTAGTTAATTGCCTGATTTAAAATTGCACTATCAATCCTAAAACTTGTTGGCGTCTTTTTTTCCCAATTGTCTGCAGTTGGGTAATAGGTTTTAATTTGTGCGTTTATAGTAAAACAAATGCTTAGCAACAGCATTAAGAATTGATTTTTCATGCGAATTGATTTAAACTAATTTTTATTTTCTACTATAATTTTTTAGTAGTGTTTTCTATTTTGTGTGCTACAGTTATTTTAATTGAGTAGTATCTACTCTGGTTGGTGTGTCTTTTCCTGAAACAATGGATTGAGCACTGATAGCAATGGCTTTGATAATTTCCTTCATATTGTCCATATCCAAAGTTTCAATCTGATCAGAAGCTTTATGATAATTAGGCTCAGAATCCATTTTTGATGTAGAGATAGTATGAGCAGCTACACCAAGTCTAGCAAGGGTTGCATTGTCTGAGCGATAAAATAAATTTTGTTCGGTATACGGATCAGGATAAAATTTAAAACTAGACCCCTCTAAGTTTTTTTGCAAAATCGCACCCATATTGGTTTTTTCAAATCCTGTTATATAGGCGCTGTTTTTACCCCATTTGCTTTCTGTGCCAATCATTTCGATATTAAACATGGCCACCACTTTTGATGGATCCAATTGTTTTGAAAAATATTGCGCACCATAACCCCCTACTTCTTCTGCAGTAAATGCAGCAAATAAAATAGTTCTAGCATTATTATTTAAAGCCTGATAATATTTAGACAACATGATCATCGCTGTCGTACCTGCAGCATCATCATTGGCGCCATTATAAATTGAATCTCCATTCACCATATTTCTAGTATTGATCCCTAAGTGATCGTAGTGACCAGAAAATATAACATACTCATTGGGCAATGTTTTGCCGGGAATCATGGCCACCACATTTGATAAAGACATTGCTTCTACCTGATGGCTAGCTTGTATGGAAAAGCTAGAAGGTGTTGTGTTAGTTAAAACAAAAACGATATTAGCTTGATTCGCAGCTAGATTGTTTTTAAAACGAACCAGTCTTCCAAAATTTTGAGCATGCGTTTCGTCTACCAACACAATCACATTTTGATTGGCCCCAATGAATTTAGCTGCAGATTGATTTAAATTTTCAGTAGCTGTAATTTTTGAAAGTGCATAGCCGGCATTTTCGTTGATTTTGAGTTCAGGTTGAACCGTCACAACGATCACTTGCTTATTATCAATCACATTTCCATCCATGCTTGCTGTTAAACTGATAAATTTGGGTCTATGAATGGTAAAACTTTGTAAATAACGATTGTCTCCTTGTAGAGACTTTAAACCTGTTGCTTCAAATTCTTTTGCAATAAAAGCGGCCGCTTTTTCGATGCCAGGACTAAATGTCCTGCGTCCTTCCATCTCATCTGAAGCCAAAATACGTTCTATTCTTTCGGTTGCTGCTTTGGTAATCACCTTGTCTATTAACTGGCTCATTCCTAAAAAAGGGATTAGCAACGCAATACATATTAACTTAATCATTCTCATGTTGTAGGTTTTAGAATTGCTTTAAAGGTAAATTCATTTTGAATGCAAACGAAAAAAAGCTGGTTGAATGGAGCAGTCCATTATAGATTAACATTAAATAAATATAGTCATTAAACTTTTCTATATAGTTATGGTCTAACTTGTACTAGCATGACCGACCAAGCACTTATATACCAATTTCAGCAAGGTGAAACCAAGGAGCAATCGTTTACACAGTTGCTTAAAAGACACCAAGAGGCCGTATTTTTTCAAATAAAAAAGATGGTCCTAGATCATGCGGATGCAGATGATATTGCTCAAGCCGTTTGGATCAAAGTTTGGAACAAACTAGATGGATTTAAGCATGAAAGTGCTTTTAGTACCTGGTTATTTAGGGTCGCCTATAATGAAACTTTGAATTTTATTGCACAAAAAAAGCGCATCCAAGAGCAATCAGGCCAAAAAGAATTGAAAGACAATATCCAACTATCCAGCAGCCAAGAAAGCATTAAAGAAAGCAACATTCAGATTAAACTGGAGCGTGCTATTGCCGAACTACCTGAAAAACAAAGATTTGTATTTATGCTTAGGTATTTTGAGGCTTATGATTATGAGAAAATTGCGGCTATAACAGGTACCACCATTGGGGGAGCAAAGGCCAATTACCACCAAGCTGTAAAAAAAATGACTGAATTAATCCAAAACGATTAAACTTTTAACCACATTAAGCATCTAATGAACGATATGGAAAACGAATCAATTTCAACCGCACTTGAAAATGCATTAAAAAAATTTCAAGAAAAAAACAATCAAGTACCTGAGGGGTATTTTGATCAATTTGAGCAGCAGTTGATGCGTAGGGTTCAGGGGGAAGCTAGTGCGCCTAAAAAGGCAACCATTTTTGCCATTATAGGGCAGCAAAAAAAATATTTAGTTGCTGCAAGTTTGCTTTTTGCGATTGTCACTGGTTATCTTTTTTTGAATACAACAGCAAATAATACATCGCCCATGACACAGGTTGAGACAATTGAAATAGAAACATTGCCAGATGAAATAATTGAGAGTTATGTCAATAACAATGAACTTATTGCCGAACTTGAATGGAATACAGCCATTGAAAATACAGCAGCTTCCGTTTCATTGAATAATAATTAATTTGATTCGATTTTAACAATTCGATTTTAAACTTTTTCAAATAATACTTATCTAATATTAAATACACTTTTATGAAAAAAATATTTTACTTATGCTGCTTCACCTTACTAACTTTTAGCGCCAATGCACAACAAAAGCCAATGTATGGTAAAAAAAGACCGCCGATACAGGATAATCGTGGTATGGAAATGCCACCGCCACCAAGACCTATGTCAAAAGAGCAAAGAGAACGTCTAGAATTGTTTAGAATACAATTCATCACAAAAAAATTAAACCTCTCCCCTGCAGAAGCAGAAAAATTTTGGCCAGTATACCATGAACAAAATGAAGCGAGCCGTAAATTAATGCAAGAGAAAAAAGAAGACGAGATTGCTTTTCATGAAGCAATGTTAGTTATTAGGAAAAAATATAAAAAAGATTTGACACCCATTTTAAAGTCAGAAGAGCGCGTAAATCAAGCTTTAAAAGTAGATAGAGAATTGTTGAATAAAATGCGCAACGAGATGATGCGACGAAAAAGACCTATGTAATACTATTGATGTTTAAATTGAAATGGTGTAAGAAAAGCATTAGCCGGGGGGCTAGTGCTTTTCTTATTTAAAAAAGTAGATTGTAAACTCAAAGCATACTTTTAATAAAATCAATCCGTCAATCAGAAAGATGCTCCTATCTATTCTTGGCTCCTTAATAGCAAGCTTTGATACATTAAAAACAATGTAATAAAATAAGATCCATAAAATTAAAATAGAAGATGGATCTAAATAGTACCTTACGATATCAATAAAAAATAATGTGAACACCGCAGGTAACACCAATTGTTGTTTAATGTTTTTTAAACCAATTATAATTGGAATTGTTTTGATATTCATTTCTTGATCATATTGGATGTCTTTAATATCGAACATGGCTGCAAGGAATACTAAAAAAATAAATAATTGAAGTAAATAAAGTGATTGATCCAAATTGTTTAGGTATAAGGTGTGGCCAATTACACGATTTATATACACCGGCAAATAGCCTCCAAGCATTGTCCATACATAAGCAATGACAATTGATTTTATTATGCCCCTCTTTTTAAAGGCTGTTATTTTATAAAATAGTGCTAAAAGAAGCCCTGTTAAAACCAATGTAATGGTGAGGATATCAGGTCTTAGTATATTTGGATATTTAATACTACTTAGGATAATTAAAATTGTCACTAGTAGTATTAAAAAATATTGCCTTTTTACTATATATTCTTTTTGTTTTAGATTCCAGTTTACTCTTTCATGATTATGGTAGGTGACACGCTCATTCTTGTAGGCATTCGTATAATAGAGCACTGTGCCAATGTATAAAATCAATAAAAATAAAAAATCAATTGGATAACCTGTTAAATAAAGACTTGCATTAAAAGCAATGCCAACAATACAAATACCATAAAAATGATTGTTCCAAAGTAATCTATTTTTAAAATACTGGATCAGGTTTAAAACAGGAACATTTTTCATACTTTTTTACTTCAATAATTCCAAATGGTATTCCTGAATTAACGCTGGGTTTTCTGGACTTAAAGTAAAACTTAATTTTAGATTTTGTTTTGATCCAGTTAAAATACAGTAGCCCCTTAATTGATTTTCAGCCACCATCTTGCCAACGGATTGAATCGTTCCGGCAAGTTCAAATAATTGTTTTGCTTCTGCCTTTAATTCATCTATCAAATAATCATCAAAAAAGTTTTCTGCGAAAATAGATGGAAGCTTCTCCCAATTGGGCAATAATTGAACAAGTTCCATTTGACGTTGTGCTAATATGGGAGAAACACCAACTTGTCTTGGTTGAAGTTTAGCAATTTGCACCAATGTATCCAACACGATTAAGTTCATGGTAGAAGTGGGTGCATAAGTGTGGTTCGCAAAAAAGATAACGCCTAAACCATACTCAGGTAAAAAACGCCAGTTGCTACCAAAGCCTGGCAAACCGCCACTATGTCCTACACTTGTTTTACCTTCTGCATCATGCATCCAATTTAAACCATAACTATAACTAGTCGTGGTAGCTAATTTTTTTCCAGATGGAAACTGATATTGAGGATTCAAACCTATAAAAGTATAAGGTTGATGCATTTCTCTTACTGTACTTCTTTTAATGACCTTGTTTTCTGGATCATTTCTTTCAGGCCATGCAGCTTGATGTAATGCCACATATTTTGCAAAATCAG
>JBFYPO010000014.1:0-6438 GCA_041303215.1 Asinibacterium sp.
GTAAGTGAAATCAGATTGAAATAGCGAAGCTTTTCAATCTGATTCGAGCGAGTCTTTAGATGAGCTCAAATACTTTTTTAAAGTAAATAAAAAATTATGGAAAACGAAAAACAAGAATTTACGATTACGGTGTATACCGAAAACCAAGTGGGTTTATTGAATCGTATTGCCATTATTTTTTCGAGAAGAAAAATAAATGTAGAGAGCTTGAACACTTCTCCTTCAGAAGTACCAGGCATCCATCGTTTTACAATTGTTGTAGAAGAAACAAGAGACACGGTTATTAAGGTTGTAAGACAAATCGAAAAACAAGTAGAAGTACTAAAGGCATATTATAATACCAACGATCAAATTGTGTGGCAGGAGTTGGCTTTGTATAAAGTATTGTCGGACGAAATTACAGAAAAGGTAAAAGTAGAAAGACTATTGAGAGAGTTTGGCGCAAGGGCCGTAGCCATCCGTAAAGACTTTATAGTATTTGAAACTACTGGACATAGAGAAGAAACTAATAAACTAATGGAAGCCTTGGCACCATTTGGTTTGGTTGAATTTGTAAGAAGCGCGCGCGTGGCCATTATTAAAGAGAGCGCAGGTTTTCATGAGAAATTAAAAGACTTTGAAAAAAGAGAACCAGGTGACGAATTAATAGAAAACGAATACTTAGGAAAAAGAGAAGCCGTATTCACCATGTAATTAAACAATAAATATTTCAATTCATAAACTAAACAAATCATGGCAAAATTAAATTTCGGAGGTACCGAAGAAAATGTGGTTACTAGAGAAGAGTTTCCATTAGCAAAAGCACAGGAAGTATTAAAAAACGAAGTAGTCGCTGTAATTGGATATGGTGTTCAAGGACCAGGTCAAGCATTGAACCAAAAAGAAAATGGCGTTAATGTAATTGTAGGTCAAAGAAAAAATTCAAAATCATGGGATAAAGCAATTGCAGATGGATTTGTACCAGGGCAAACTTTATTTGAAATAGAAGAAGCTTTAGAGAAAGGAACGATTATCTGTTATTTATTAAGTGACGCTGCGCAAATTGCAATGTGGCCAACTGTAAAAAAGCATTTAACTCCAGGTAAAGCCTTGTATTTTTCTCATGGATTCGGTATCACTTATAAAGAACAAACAGGCATCATTCCTCCGGCAGACGTGGATGTGATTTTAGTAGCTCCAAAAGGGTCAGGTACCTCTTTAAGAAGGATGTTTTTACAAGGTCGCGGCTTAAATTCAAGCTATGCCATCTTCCAAGACGCTACGGGTAAGGCACATGACAGGGTGATTGCCTTGGGTATAGCTGTGGGATCGGGCTATTTATTTGAAACCAACTTCAAAAAAGAAGTTTATTCAGATTTAACTGGTGAAAGAGGTACGTTAATGGGCGCAATTCAAGGTATATTTGCAGCACAATACGAGGTATTACGCAAGAACGGACATAGCCCTTCTGAGTCTTTCAATGAAACGGTAGAAGAGCTAACACAATCTTTAATGCCACTGGTGGCGGAAAATGGAATGGACTGGATGTATGCCAACTGTTCTACTACTGCACAAAGAGGTGCTTTGGATTGGTGGAAAAAATTCCGTGATGCCACTTTACCAGTATTTACTGATTTGTATGATAGCGTAGCTACTGGAAAAGAATCTGCACGTTCTATTGATTTAAATAGCAAAGCAGATTACCGCGAGAAATTAGAAGTAGAATTAGCTGAATTACATAACAGTGAGATGTGGCAAGCTGGAAGAACTGTAAGAAGTTTACGTCCAGAGAATCAGCCAGCAAAATAGTAACTGTGAAAGTATAAGTCAATGAGCGAAGCAAAATTTGTTGTAGATCCTGCACTCGATATTGAAGGTGCATTGCAAAGACTAAAGTCGGTGGTAACGCATACCCCGTTGCAGTATAATGCAAATTTGTCTAGAAAATACCAGTGCAGGATTTATTTGAAAAGAGAAGACTTACAAATTGTACGTTCTTATAAATTAAGAGGCGCTTACAATATGATGAGTCAACTTTCTGCTGAGCAGTTGTCCAAAGGGGTAGTCTGCGCAAGTGCAGGTAACCATGCACAAGGATTTGCCTATAGTTGTAAAAAGTTGGGTGTAAAAGGGGTAGTCTTTATGCCAATTCCGTCTCCGCAACAAAAAGTATCGCAAACAAAAATGTTTGGTGAAGATTTTGTGGAAGTCAAATTAGTGGGCGATACATTTGATGATACTGCTGTGGCAGCAAAAGCGTATACTTTAGAACATGGGATGACTTTTATTCCACCATTTGATCATGCAGATATAATTTCAGGGCAAGCAACGGTGGGGGTAGAAATTTTAGAAGACTTACCGCAGTTTACACAAGAACCAATCGACTATTTATTTTTACCAATAGGAGGCGGTGGATTAAGTGCGGGTGTGGGCTCTTATTTTAAATTAAAATCCCCGCACACAAAAATTATCGGTTTAGAACCAGAAGGAGCTCCAAGTATGCTTGCAGCTTTAAAAGCACAACATCCAGTGGAACTAGAGAAGATTGATAAGTTTGTAGATGGGGCTTCTGTGAAACGTGTGGGTGATGTTACTTTTAGAATTTGTAAAAATGTATTAGATGATATGCACTTGGTTCCTGAGGGAAAAATTTGCACGACCATTTTGGATATGTACAATGAAGAAGCCATTGTGGTAGAGCCAGCAGGCGCTATGTCAGTAGCTGCTTTGGATGATTATGCAGAACAGATTAAAGGCAAAAATGTTTTATGTATTGTCAGTGGCGGTAACAATGATATTGCCAGAATGCAAGAAATAAAAGAGCGTTCCTTAATTTATGAAGGATTGAAATATTATTTCTTAATCCGCTTTGCACAGAGACCAGGCGCTTTAAAAGAATTTGTGAACAAGGTTTTAGGAGCGCAGGATGATATTACTCGATTTGAATACATTCAAAAACATAATAAGGAGTCGGGACCTGCCTTGGTTGGTTTGGAGTTGAAATCAAAATCCTCTTATAGTGTCTTGATTGATAATATGAAAAAATATCAGATCGATTACAACGAAATCAATAAAGACGACAATATATACGGCTATTTAATTTAGTCGTGTTGGAAAAATAATAATTATGCAGGTTTTAAAGTTTGGAGGAAGTTCAGTAGGTACACCAGAAGCCATCTCGCAAGTGATTGCCATTGTAAAAGAGCGTGTAAAAACGACACCAACCATTGTGGTGGTCTCTGCAATGAGTGGTGTGACGGATCAGTTGATTTTGTTAGCACAAAGTGCTGCGCAAGGCAATGAGGCTTATAAAACAATCATTCAAAATTTAGAACAAAAACATTTAGACGCCGTACGTGCGTTATTGCCTATTCAACAACAGTCAGGGACATTGAGTATGGTAAAGCAATTGATCAATGAAATTGAATCCAATTGCGATGGTTTGTTTATGCTTAGAGAACTGACAATGCGCATGCAAGATCGATTGATCAGTTACGGAGAAATTTTATCTTCAAAAATAATTGCGGCTGCTTTTGAAGCAGAAGGTATAGACCAAGTATGGTTGGATTCAAGGTCCATGATCAAAACCAATAGCAAATTTTTTAATGCTGTAGTAGATAAGGAGTTGACGAATAAAACGATTCAAGCCTATTTTGCAACGCCCTCTAACAAACATGCTTTGTATATGGCGCCAGGTTTTATCGCGTCAGATGCAGAAGACAATACCACTACATTAGGAAGAGGTGGTTCAGATTATACTGGTGCCATTTATGCAGCGGCCTTAAATGCGGCTGTCTTAGAAATTTGGACAGACGTCAGCGGTATGATGACTGCGGATCCAAGGATGGTACAAAATGCAAAAGAGATTCCAAAGATATCCTATCAGGAAGCAATGGAGTTATCGCATTTTGGTGCAAAAATTATTTATCCGCCGACCATTCAACCAGTGATGCAAGCGCATATACCTGTGTGGATCAAGAATACTTTTGAGCCAGCACACCAAGGCACTTTGATTGAAAATGAATCTCCAAAGGATGATAATTTTATCCGTGGCATCTCTAGCATCAAAGATATTTGTTTGTTGAGCTTAGAAGGTGCCGGCATGGTGGGTATTCCGGGTTTCTCAAAAAGATTGTTTGATGCCTTAGCAAAAAAACAGATCAATGTTATATTAATTACGCAAAGTTCATCGGAGCATTCTATCTGTGTGGGAGTGAATGTGCAGGATACGCATCTTGCGAAGATTGCTGTGGATGCAGAATTTGAACAAGAGATTAATACACAGGTGGTAGAACCTTTGATCATCGAAAAAGATTTATCCATCATTGCTTTAGTAGGTGAGCAAATGCGCAACCATCCGGGCGTGAGCGGAAAAATGTTTGGTGTATTAGGACGCAATGGCATCAATGTGCGTGCCATAGCACAAGGTTCTTCGGAAAAAAATATTACCGCAGTGATTGCATCCCAGGATGTACGCAAGGCGATCAATGTATTGCACGAAGAGTTTTTTGAAACCTCTTATAGACAAGTGAACGTGTACATTGCGGGTGCAGGAAATGTAGGAGGCAAGCTGATAGAACAAATTAAAAAGCAGGTCCCTTATTTACAAGCCAACCTAAGATTACAAATCAATATTGTGGGCATTGCCAATAGCAAAAAGCAATTGATCCATATAGATGGAATAGATTTAACTAATTGGAGAGACCAATTGGCAGTAGCTCCAGCAGGAACAATAACAGATTATGTAGCTGCTATTCAAGAAAATAATTTACGTAACTCTATTTTTGTAGATGTCACTGCACACGCAACTGTTGCAGACACTTATGCGCAATTATTGAGTAAGGCCGTATCGGTGGTGGCATGTAATAAAATAGCCTGTTCATCGCCGTATGCGCATTATGCAAAACTGAAATCATTGGCAAGAACTTATAGTGCTGCCTTCTTATTTGAAACCAATGTGGGTGCAAGCTTACCGATTATAGGTACCTTAAATGATTTAATCCGAAGTGGAGATAAAATCAATAAGATTGAAGCCGTATTGTCAGGTACTTTAAATTTTGTGTTTAATAATTACGATGGTACTACTTCTTTTGCAAAGGTGGTGAAACAAGCGCAGGACGAGGGATATACAGAACCAGATCCAAGATTGGATTTAGGAGGTACCGATGTAATGCGTAAAGTAATGATCTTGGCCCGTGAAGCAGGACATAAAATAGAGATGGAAGATATTGCGAACGAGGCATTTTTACCAGCTGCTTGTTTCAACGGGTCAGTGGATGATTTTTATGCAGAGATGGAAAAGCAGGAAGCACATTTCAAAAAACTATATGATGCAGCAGCGGCCGAGGGCTGTAAATTAAAATTTGTGGCTAAGTTCGAAAGAGATGAAAACGGAAAAGGACAAGCTAAAGTAGGGTTACAACATATTCAACCAAGCGCTGATTTTTACCATTTATATGGTAAGGATAATTTAGTCTTGTTTTATTCTGAGCGTTATCCTGAATTGCCATTGGTGATCAAGGGTGCAGGTGCGGGAGCGGATGTAACTGCATCGGGTGTATTTGCAGATATCATTAGAGCAGCAAGAGTTTAAAAATCATTTATCATGGTGGAATTAAATCAATGGATCAAAATCAAAGCACCAGCAACTGTAGCTAATATGGTTTGCGGATTTGACATTTTGGGCTTTGCTGTGAACAATCCATATGATGAAATGGAGATGCGCTTAGTGGCGCACCCACAAACTATCGAAAGGGTGACTTCAATCAATACAATTACTTCTGCCATTAAGATCATCAATATTGACCACTACAATTTACCCACCGATCCAGAAAAAAATGTAGCGGGTGCAGCTTTGATTGCTTTGATCGAAGCCTATGAAGAACAAGTAGGATTAGGAAATTCAAAAGCAACTATACCGGTTGGACAATTAGCCTTTGAAGTAAAAATTAATAAACTTATCAAGCCCGGCTCTGGCGTAGGTTCCAGTGCAGCAAGTGCTGCAGGGGCCGTAGTAGGCGCAAATTATTTATTAGGTAATTTGTTTACCAAGGATGACTTAGTGCGTTTTGCAATGCATGGTGAAAAAGTTGCATCGGGTGTAAAGCATGCAGATAATATTGCACCTTGTATTTTTGGTGGCGTGACTTTGGTAAGGAGCATTTTTCCGTTGGAAGTGATTGCACTACCCTCACCTACTTTACATGTGACGATTGTGCATCCGCAGATCGAAGTAAAAACCTCTGATGCACGCAGTATTTTAAAGCAAAATGTACAATTAAAAGACGCCATTAAGCAATGGGGGAATATTGCAGGCTTGGTTGCTGGATTAATGAAGGGCGATTATGGTTTAATTGGGAGATCCTTGGAGGATGTCATCATTGAGCCAGTTCGTTCAATTTTAATACCTGGATTTGATGAATTGAAAACAGCTTGTAAAGCTGCAGGTGCTTTAGGTGG
>JBFYPO010000015.1:0-36367 GCA_041303215.1 Asinibacterium sp.
CAAGCAGAAAGTATCAAAAAGTCTTTAGAAAATATTGGTGCAAAGGATTTATACATTCAAGGTTTACAAAGTTCAATGGCTCGTAAGGATTCTATTAACATGAACTTGGTAATGAACTTAAAGGGTGTATTAGGCGACTTGAACGACGAAGACGTAAACGTGAAAGTGGACAAGGGCGTTGTTTATGTTGACATTTCTGATAAATTATTATTTAAGAGCGGAAGCTTTAATATAACAGATAAGGCAAAATCAGTATTGGGTAAAGTAGCTAAAGTATTGGCTGCGCAACCTTCTATTGAGTTTATGGTAGAAGGCCACACCGATTCTAAGCAATTACTAGACAATGGTTCTGTGTTGGAAGACAACTGGGATTTATCTGTGAAGCGTGCGACTACTGTGGTACGTATTTTACAAGATACTTACGGTTTAGATCCTAAGCGTATGACAGCGGCTGGTAGAGGTGAATATGCGCCATTGGTAGAGAATGATAGCGCTGCAAACAGAGCTAAAAACAGAAGAACAAGAATTGTGATCTTACCTCAATTAGATCAATTCTTCAAATTATTAGAAAACAAATAGTCGTACATGCTATCATTTTAAAGAGTACGCTCAAACGAACTTAGGTTTTAACTTTTTATCGGCGCCCTATTAAGGAGGGCGCCGATTTTATTTTTACCCCTTTTAGTTTTCCACCTCTATTAAAATGCTCCCAACTAAACGTATCTTCGCAGGATGCAACAAGCGTATTTAAATGGATTAAACGAACAGCAAAAAGAAGCCGTACTACACCTGAACGGACCCCTGATGATTATCGCCGGAGCGGGTAGCGGAAAAACAAAAGTATTGACTTCTAGAATCGCCCACCTCATGCACAGTGGCGTAGATTCATTTAATATTTTAGCGCTGACTTTTACGAATAAGGCTGCGGCAGAAATGAAGGAGCGTGTCGAAAAAGCGCTTGGCAATACAGAAGCACGTAATTTATATATTGGTACTTTCCATAGTGTCTTTGCCCGCATCTTAAGGGCAGAAGCTGACAAGCTTGGCTATCCTCAAAGTTTCACCATTTATGATACCGATGATTCTAGGTCTGTTTTAAAACAGGTAATCAACGATATGGGGCTGGACGACAAATTGTACAAGCCCAATGTAGTGCACAATCGTATCTCTTCTGCCAAAAACGCTTTGGTAGGACCTGCTGAATATGCGATGGATAATTTTTTAAAACAGGAAGACGCAAGAGCCAATCGTCCTCAGATTGCAGAAATTTATGCAAGCTATGTAGCACGTTGCTTTAAAAGCGGTGCTATGGATTTTGACGATTTGCTTTTTAAAATGCACGAACTGTTGCGCGACTTTCCAGAAGTGTTGCACAAGTACCAACACAAGTTTAAATATATTTTAATTGATGAGTACCAGGATACCAATCCGGTGCAGTATCAAATTGCAAAATTACTTGCTGCAGTTCATGAAAATTTATGCGTGGTGGGTGATGATGCACAAAGTATTTATAGTTTCCGCGGGGCGACCATCGAAAATATATTACAGTTTCAAAAAGACTATGACGATGTGAAACTCGTAAAGCTGGAACAAAACTACCGTAGTAGTAAGTCTATTATTGAGGTAGCCAACTATGTGATTAAAAACAACAAGGGGCAAATTCCAAAAGAACTTTGGACAGACAACGAAGAAGGCGATAAAATCAAGTTGGTCCGCACCATGACCGATAATGATGAAGGAAAGTTTGTAGCAGATAGTATCCAAGAAAATAAATTAAGAAATCACTTTTACAATAAAGACTTTGCCATTTTATACAGAACGAATGCGCAGTCAAGGTCTTTTGAGGAAAGTTTAAGAAGAACAGGTATTGCTTATAAGATCTATGGTGGGCTTAGCTTCTATCAAAGAAAGGAAGTAAAAGATTTTATTGCTTACTTGCGTGTGATTGCAAATACAAAAGATGAAGAGGGTTTAAAAAGAATTATCAATTATCCTGTTAGAGGTATTGGTAAAACAACAGTAGAAAAATGCTTAGTAATCGCAAGTGAACAAAATATCACTTTCTTTGAAGTGCTTGAAAAAGCAAAGGGTTTTGGTTTTAAAGCGGGCACTTTGACTTCGATCGAGGAGTTTGTAACTATGGTGAAATACTTTCAAAACCTCTTGACCAAAAACAATGCGTACGATGTTGCGGTGCAAGTTGGAAAGAGCACTAATATTATTAAAGAGCTTTTCAACGACAAGTCTACCGAAGGTTTGGCAAGATATGAAAACGTACAAGAATTATTAAACTCAATAAAAGAGTGGACAGAAAGCCCTAGCAATGAAGATGGAGAATTGGGCGATAAAAGTTTAGGTTCTTATTTACAACAGATTACTTTAATTACGGATGCAGATAATGACACAGGCAACGAAGACACTGTAAAATTAATGACCGTGCATGCGGCTAAGGGTTTGGAATTTGATTGTGTGTTTGTGGTAGGATTAGAAGAGACTTTGTTTCCAAGCGGTATGAGTGTCAATACGAGAGAAGAATTAGAAGAAGAGCGTAGGTTGTTTTATGTAGCGGTAACACGTGCCAAAAAACATTTATGGTTAAGCTATGCCAATTCTAGGTACCGTTTTGGACAACTAGTACAAAATGATCCAAGTAGGTTTATAGAAGAAATGCCAGAAGAGCAATTAGATAAGTCTAGTGCGGGCGGTGGCGCAAGAAACCAAACCAGTGGTTGGGGCAGTGCTTACGACAGAATGCACGGAGGTAATAAATCGGGGTATTGGAATGACGCTAAACCTAAAGCTGCTTCTACTAACAAAACTGGTACAAGCGCGGGCAATACGGGTAGCAAACCAAGCTATTTACCAGTGACCCCTCCCAATACAGTGAATAAGAACCATATTCCATCCCTCAATTTTACCGCAGCAGACCCTTCTGCATTGGTTGAAGGCATGAAAGTGGAACACCAGAAGTTTGGTTTTGGGATAATCAAGACCATTGAAGGCTCGGCCCATAATCCTATTGCCAATATCCTTTTTGACTTGAATGGAGAGAAAAAGATCATGCTGAACTATGCTAAGTTGAGCATTGTTCCAAGCTAGTCATTTTTCGATATCGGAAAAATAAAGCCAGAATGCGCCAATCGGGGGCTAGCAACCGGTGCAATTTGATTATTTTTGTACTGGATTTATATAAAAAAAGCAGACTATGATTACAACAGGCAATACCATCGTGAGCATTTATACAGAAATGACACCCAATCCAGAAACGATGAAGTTTGTGGCGAATAAGTTATTATATCCAGGTAAAAGCTTGGATGTTGCCGAAGAGTCTTTGGCAACTGCTTCTCCGCTTGCTAAAGAATTGTTCAGCTTTCCTTTTATCAAGAGTGTCTTTATTGCGAGCAATTTTGTGACTTTAACAAAAACGAATGATACAGAAGACTGGCAGGATGTGATCCCAACTATCAAAACATTTTTAAAAGAATATTTAGAAGCGGGTGGTGTAGTAGTAAATGAAGAAGAGGTTTCTAAGATGAAGCAAGAAGCAACCAATGTGGTTTCTGCGGATGACGACGATGTAGTAAAACGTGTAAAAGAATTATTAGAAAACTATGTAAAGCCCGCAGTAGAAATGGATGGTGGTGCAATACAATTTAAAAGTTATAATGACGGCGTTGTCAACCTAATGTTACAAGGTTCTTGTAGCGGGTGTCCTTCTTCAATGGTGACATTGAAGGCGGGTATCGAAGGGATGATGAAGCGTATGATACCAGAAGTAAAAGAAGTAGTGGCCGAGGCCGAATAGTAATTTTGTAGGCCTTATTTTTCATAAAGGCCTACAAAATATACACACTTATGATTTTGTTCAAAAAATTAAAAATTTTTCGAACCTCTTTAAAGTTTTGATGGGTTAAAAAGTACGAAAAAGGCCTCGCAGTAATGTGAGGCCTTTTTATATTGGTAGCAAATTAATAAAAGCTTACAACTTTCCGTAAAGTGCTCTTAGTTTTTCTCTAGTCATTATTTGCTCCCAATCTTTTCCAAGCGCATTTTCCCATAAAGGCTTCATGCCTAATGAAACATTGATCATTGCATCAAACTGCTCCTCTGTTAAATTGGCACAGATACCTACTGGAATATCAATATTATTCTTTGCTACCATATGCTTAAACTCTTTCACACCTGCTGGATAGTATTCCTCTAAGTGGTTCATCACGATACAGTTTCCAATACCATGTTTAGTACCCAATAAAAAACTCAATCCATAACTGACTGCATGTGCTACACCCACTTGACTGTAAGCAATACTCATACCACCAGCATAAGAGGCCATCATCAATTGATCATCACACTCGTCGTCCCAAGTATCTTTTTCAACAAAAACTTTTCTACATAACTCTAAAGCTTTTTCACCATAGCTTTTGCTAAACTCATTTAAAAAAGTACCCTCTAAACTTTCAATACAATGGATATAACAATCCATACCTGTATAAAAACGCTGATTCGCTGGGGCATCTTTTGTTAATTCAGGATCTAATACAATTTGATCAAATGGGGTGAAATCTGAATTCATTCCTAATTTGCGTGTTGGGCCTGTTAAGACAGTCGTTCTACTCACTTCGGCACCTGTTCCGCTTAAGGTAGGAATGCCCACTTTATATACACCTGCTTGTTTTACTAAATCCCATCCTTGATAATCTGCCGCCGAACCCGGATTGGTCATCATTAAAGCAACAGCTTTTGCAAGATCCATTGTTGAACCTCCACCAATTCCAATGATACCACTCACAGATCCAAATTCTGCTTTTAACGCTGCCGCTAACTGATCCACCTGTGTCGTCTTTGGCTCATAGGTAACATCCACAAAAACAATTTTGTCTTTGCCTCTTAATGGTACCCTGCTCGCTAAAGCTTTTCCTTCAAAATAATGATCCAAGAAAAAAATCATTGGAAAATCGCCTTTTCTTTTTGGCGCAATAATTTCATCTAATTGATTAAAAGATCCGCGGCCATAAACCACATAATCTACCATTTTAAAATTGCGAAACTGCATAGAACTATTTTTATTGTACTAATTTCTTTTGTAATTCCTCCAAAGATACGCCTTTTGTTTCGGGCACTTTTAGTAAAATCCAAACTAATTGCAAGGCCATCATACCGGCGAAAAATGCAAAAATTGGCCATGGATTGTCCTTAAAAATTCCATACTCACTATCCAAAAACACAGGCGTCACAAGTGTAATGAATGCCGCAAAAATCCAATGGATGCTTGCGCCAAAAGCCTGTCCTGCTGCACGAACCTGTGTGGGAAAAATTTCTGAGATAAACACCCATATCACCGCACCCTGTCCAATAGCGTGTGCGGCAATGAATAATAATAAAAAGACCAACATAAACGTAGGCGCGCTATGCATAAAAAAGCCATATGCCACCATTGATAAACTTATGATATAACCAAACGAGCCAATAATTAATAAAGTTTTTCGTCCAATACGATCGATCAACCAAAGTCCTACAAAAGTAAAAATCAAATTCATTAAACCAATAGATATAGAGCTTAACAATGAATTGTCTTTTGCAAATCCTGCTTCTTCTAAGATTCTAGGTGCATAATATAAAAGGAAATTAATACCAGAAACCTGATTAAAGAAGGCAATAAAAAATGCAAGCGAAATTAATTTAAGGTGGTGTTTTGTAAACAAGGTTGCACTTCCTATTTCTTTTTCTTCGGCATTAGCCACTTTGATCTCTTGAATTGTTTCATCTATATTTTCTACGCCCACCGCAGCTAAATTTTTTCTTGCCATAGCCTCGTCGCCTTTTACAGACAACAACCATCTTGGACTTTCAGGTAAACCGAATGCCATGAAGGTATAAATCAAAGAAGGAATCAATAATACCGCTAACATCCATCTCCAATCGTTATCGCCACCAACACCTTGTAAAAAATAATTGGACAGATAGGCCACTAAAATTCCAAACACAATATTGAATTGATACATGCCAACCAATTTACCACGGTTGTTTTTATTAGATATCTCTGAGATATAGGTTGGTGCTACGACAGAGGAGACGCCGATCGCCACGCCACCCATTAATCTAAAGAAGGAAAAAGTATAGGGGTCTTGTGCCAATGCAGAACCAATAGCAGAAGCAATAAAGAGTACGCCCAACCAGATCAATACTTTTTTTCGTCCAAACTTTTCGGTAGGCCCGCCTGCAAAAATAGATCCGATCACAGTACCCCATAAAGCCATGGACATAATAAAGAAACCATGAAACCATGGTGTAGTTTGCCACAATGTTTGAATCGGTTTATCTGCACCTGATATCACTACCATGTCAAAACCAAAAATAAAACCAGCTAAAGCTGCGACAACCGTGGATTGGAAAAGTTTTCCTTTGTTCATTGAAATAAAGTTTTCAATAATAAATAATAAGTACGCTTATAGTAAAAGCTTTGCTGCTTTAATTAAATCTTCTGGGGTATCAATTTCTACACCCATATAATCCGTCACGGCCATTTTAATCGAAATGCCGTTTTCTAAATAACGTAGGCATTCAATTTTTTCTGCTGCCTCAAGGGGCGACATGGGCCAATTGGTAAAATCAAGCAGGGCTTGTTTTTTAAACGCATAAACACCAACGTGTTCATAATAAGTAATAGCAATGGCTTGGTCTCTTGGATAAGGGATCACGCTACGTGAAAAAAACAAGGCATTCCATTTTTTATCTACCGCTACTTTTACATAATTAGGATCTTGGATAGAAGCTGGATTTGTCAACACCTGCATGAGTGAAGCCACCTGAACAGTGGGGTCTTGAAAACAAGCAAGTACTTTTTCTAAAGGTGCTCTTTGTACAAAGGGTTCGTCACCTTGTACATTCACCACAATATCTATCTCCAGGTCTTCAATGGCTTCAGCGATCCTGTCGCTACCGCTTTCATGTGAACGCTTGCTCATGATGGCCTTGCCCCCATTGTTTACTATCTCATCAAAAATGATACTACTGTCTGTAACCACATACACTTCATCAAATAAGCCCGTTGCCTTCGTGTTGTCATACGTATGTCGAATCACCGACTTGTCTCCAAGCGTTTGCATCAACTTTGCAGGAAACCTGGTTGCGGCATAACGCGCGGGAATAAATGCACCAATTTTGCTCATCTTGTTCTTTTATTTTTCTTCTATTTTCTTGGGTTAGTAGTCTGATTTGATTGTCTTATCAAAAGGCATTTTTAATTGATACTTTATATCGTCATGTCTTGAATTGTCTACCACATCTAGTCCGTAAACAATATCACTCATATTAGTTGCATCATAAGTGCCGAAAATACGGTCCCAAAAAGAAAAGATATTACCGTAATTCGCATCTGTTTGAGGTCTTGTTACATGATGGTGTACGCGATGCATATTCGGCGACACCAAAATATATCCAACCGTTTGATCAAACCATTTTGGTATTTTAATATTCGCATGATTGAATTGTGATAAAACCACGCTGGCACTTTGATACAACATCACCAACCACATAGGCGCTCCCAATACCACTACGCCAATGATTGCAAAAACAGCCCTAATCACGGACTCTCCTGGATGGTGTCGATTGGCTGTAGTCGTGTCTACATATACGTCTGCATGGTGCACCATATGGAACTTCCATAAAAATTTTATTTTATGCTCAATCATATGCACCAAGTAAGCGCCGATCAAATCCAACAACATTAATCCAACAATCAATTCAAACAATAATGGCATTTTTATCCATTGCAACAAACCCAATTGATTTGCCACTACATAATCGCTCGCTTTTACCATCAATAAAGCAAAAGCAAAATTGATTACAATGGTGGTGAAAGTGAAAAAAATATTGAGCGCTGCGTGTTTTGTTTTATGGTATTTAAATTGAAACAACGGAACGGCGGATTCAATGATCCAAAAAAAACTAATCCCTCCTGCCAAAATCAATGCACGGTGCAAACTTGGAATAGTATCAAAATAGGTTTTTATAGCTTCAATCATTGCGCTTTATTTTTATACATAAATGTAAATAAAAAACCCGATGTTCTGCACGCAGCGACAACGGGTTCTTTTAGTCTTGTTAAAGACTTTGTATAGGATAGGGATTAGCTATTTAACATTAATGGCATTACCAACATTAATAAGTCTTCGCCTGGCACTTGCTCAGAAGGCTTAATCAATCCTGCTTTGCTAGGTGTTGACAATTCAATAAACACTTCGTCCGTGTCTGCTGCATTCAACATTTCAATTAAGAACTTCGCGTTAAAAGCGATTTGAATGTCTTCGCCTTGGTATTCACAACTCATGCGCTCATTACCTTCAAAGCTAAAATCAATGTCCTGTGCGGCCATCTGTAATTCGTTGCCTGTGATATTTAAAGCCACTTGATTGGTGCTCTTATTACTAAACACATTCACGCGACGTAATGCATTTTGGAAATCATGCTTATTCACCGTTAATCGATATGGATTATCGGCAGGGATCACCACTTTATAATCAGGGAACCTTGCATCAATCAAACGACAAATTAACTGAGTTGACCCATGCGCTACAAATAAATGATTATTGTTAAAGCTTACAGTAATTGCATCGTCATTATCAGGCAATGCATTCTTTAATAAGTTTAATGGTTTTTTAGGCACAATGAACGAAGCGTTTTGTGTCGCTTTTACGTCTGTTCTTTTATAACGTACCAATCGGTGTGCATCGGTCGCCACAAATTGAACGCTTTCCTTTGTTAATTCAAAGAAAACACCCGTCATTGCTGGGCGTAAATCATCTCCGCTCACCGCAAATAAGGTTTTATTAATCGCTGTTAACAAACCGCCGCTTGTCATATTGAAGCCGGTGGTATCGTCTGCAGTTGGCTCTTTAGGAAAATTGTCTGGATTTTCGCCCATTACTTTATACTTACCGTTGTCACTTGTAATTTCAACCGCGTAGTTTTTATCAATATTAAAAGTCAATGGCTGGTCGGCAATATTCTTTAATGAATCAATTAAGATTTTTGCAGGAATACATACACGTCCATTTGCCTTGCTCTCTACTTCCATTTGAACGCGCATTACGGTTTCTAAGTCCGTTGCTACGATGTTTAATTTTTTTTCTTCGATTTCAAATAAGAAATCTTCCAATATCGGTAACACCGTGTTGGTATTGATAACACCAGAAATTTGTTGCAGGTGTTTTAATAAAGAAGAAGAGGATACAATAAACTTCATGCGTTCTTTTTTAGATTAATTTTTCGCCTTGAATAACTAGGACGAAACTAAAGTAAAATCTTAAGATTAAAAAGCTATTTTAGCAATTCTTATTGACATTATGAAGAAAGTTCGAATTGGTAAGGAGCAAGCTATACAAAGGATACGGCACTATTGTGCCTATCAAGAAAGGGCTCAACAAGAAGTGAGAGATAAGTTGTACGAACTAGGGATGACCATGGACGAGGTAGAAGAAATCATGTCCGACCTAATTGCTGAAAATTTCTTAAACGAAGAACGTTTTGCAACCCAATTTGCGGGAGGGCATTTTAGAATCAAGGGATGGGGAAAAGTTAAGATTCAACATGCCCTGCAACAAAAAAGAGTAAGTAGCTTTAATATTAAAATTGGACTTAAGGCCATTGATGAGGACGCCTACCTTGCAACACTTCAGGCGCTTGCCACTAAAAAATGGAACAGCTTAAAGGGAGAGCGCGGGCTTAGTCGTATGGCCAAAACATATGCCTTCTTGCACCAGCGAGGATTTGAGCCCCTTTTATACCAACCCATTGTACAGTCACTTTACAAAGGGTAAGAAAACGGGTCCTTACAATTTCCTTATCTTTAGTACACCATTTGCTCATAGACATAAAATCTTATTGCTTTGTCTACACTTAAACTAACCTTGATTCAACCCCATCTTTACTGGGAAGACAAAAGTGCCAACCTCACTTTATTAGAACAAAAGATGCTAGGATTAGAAGCACCAACAGAAGTGGTTATTCTACCCGAAATGTTCAATACGGGTTTTAGTATGCAGCCAGCACTCCACGCCGAAACCATGGATGGGCCTACCGTAGAATGGATGCGACGCATTGCAATGGCTCAAAAAATTATACTTACGGGCTCCTTAATGATTCAAGAAAAGGATCAATATTTTAATCGACTTATTTGGATGTTACCCAATGGTACTTTTGGGTATTATGACAAAAGACATCTTTTTGCCTTTGCGGGTGAGGACCAACATTATACACCAGGCAATAAAAGATTGATCGCAAGTGTGAAGGGTTGGAAAATTAATTTACAAATCTGTTACGACCTTCGTTTTCCTGTTTGGGCAAGACAAGCAAGTCCAAACGAATACGATCTTTTGATCTATGTTGCCAATTGGCCAGCAAAAAGAAGTGCTGCATGGAAAACATTATTAGTCGCAAGAGCCATCGAAAATCAAGCTTTTGTCGTGGGTGTAAATAGGGTGGGGCTTGATGGACATCAAATTGCACACAGCGGAAACTCAATGGTGGTAAGCCCTTTAGGAGAAGTGATATACCATAGCCCAGATCAGGAATCCGTTTTTCAAATTACATTAGGTAAAGAAGAACTAGAACAAACCAGGACACAGTTTCCATTTTGGAAAGACGCCGACTTTTTTACCATTCCATCCTAAACGAATACATGATGCCTACACGCTATGCAACAAAAGCTTTATACACTGGTCGAGATTGGTTGAAGGATGTCGTGATACAGGTTGAAAATGGTGTAGTAATCGCAATAGATCAAACCGATTTTAACGAAGCGGTGGCCGTTCCTTTTATAATACCCGCACTAGTTGATTTACAATTGTATGGTGCAGGTGGACAGTTGCTTTCTGAAATCCCTACCAAAGAAACGATTGAAAAGATTGCTCAATATTGTTTTGAATCTGGCGTTGCTTTTTTTCAACCCACGATTGCTTCACAAAGTAGCTCGGTCATCTATCAATCTATAGACGCTGTAAAAGCATACAAAGCCGATGGCGGAAAAGGCTGTATCGGCTTGCATATAGAGGGACCCTGGATCAATGAAACAAAAAAGGGCGCGCATGATGCATCGGTGATTCACCCACCCAGCATGGACGAAGTACAAGCGATACTTGCTTATGGAAAAGGGGCGATCAGTATGATTACCCTTGCACCAGAAGTTTGTACCACTGCTATCATCGATGCCATTCAAGCAACTGGCATTATAGTTTCGGCAGGACACACCAATGCAGATTATGCCACAGCGATGGCGTTTTTTGATCATGGAATAAAAACGGCAACACATTTATTTAATGCCATGAGTCCTTTACAGCATAGGGCTCCGGGCGTGGTGGGCGCCTTGCTGAATCACCCAACAGCCATGTCAAGTGTCGTAGCAGATGGTTACCATGTTGATTATGCTGCTATACAAATAGCAAAAAAAATAATGGGTGATCGGTTGTTTTGTATTACAGACGCAGTTACTTCTACGACGACTGGGCTGTATCAACATCAGTTGGTAGGCGATCGATATGAGTCTGCTGGAACCCTTAGTGGTTCTGCACTAACGCAGTTAAAGTCAATTCAAAACCTAGTGCAACATGTGGGGCTTTCGCTAGAAGAAGCCATCAACATGTGTAGTGTTTATCCTGCAAGACTTATGCAACAAAAGGAATTGTCGGGCACTATTGAAATAAACAAAAGCGCCAACCTGCTATTTTTATCTACAGAATTGACGCTTTTAAAAATGATCGAAAACCGCTAAACTTCTTTGCTAAAAGCATTCCAACCCTGAGCTGTAATATCAAAAAGATTATTGCCTTTTGTGATTAATTTTTTTCCTTCAGACGCATCACACATATAGCCAATCACACTGATCTCTTCTTGCATGGTTATCTTATCGTAATCGGCCTGCTTCATGGTAAACAAGAGCTCGTAATCTTCTCCTCCGTTCAACGCACACACCGTCGCATCTAATCCAAACTTAAATGCGGCTGCCTTGCTCGCTTCGTTAATTGGAATTTTTTCTTCATAAATTCTACAACCCAATTCCGCTTGTTTACACAAATGCAAAACGTCTGAACTTAAGCCATCACTGATATCCATCATGGACGTGGGTTTGATTTCTAGTTTTTCCAAAAGTTCAACGATGTCTTTTCTTGCCTCTGGTCTTAATAATCTTCCAACGATATAGTCTTCGTTTTCTAGATTAGGTTGTATCTGTGGATTTTCTAAAAATATTTTCTTTTCGCGTTCCATTAAAGTTAAACCCAAAAATGCACCGCCCAAGTCTCCTGATACGCAAATTAAATCACCGGATTCAGCAGTACTTCTTTTGATGTATTGATCTGGTGCTACTTCGCCGATGGCTGTTACAGAAACGATCAATCCTTTTTGTGAGGTTGAAGTATCGCCCCCAATTAAATCCACCCCGTATTTATCACATGCAATGGCTACCCCCTCATAAAATTCTTCCAACGCTTCTAGGCTAAAGCGATTGCTAAAAGCTAGGCTCATCGTGATTTGTGTGGGTTGTGCATTCATTGCATAAATATCGCTCAGGTTGACAACTACTGCCTTATACCCCAGGTGTTTTAATGGTGTATACATTAAATCAAAGTGCACCCCCTCTATTAACAAGTCTGTTGTGATGACTGTTTGTTTTCCAAAATGATCTATCACCGCTGCGTCGTCTCCGATAGACAATAGTGTTGATGCGTTTTGTGTTTCAAAATTTTCTGTGAGTCGATCAATCAAACCAAACTCTCCTAATTTTTCTATTTCTGTTCTTTCTGTTGACATGCTTTATTTTTTATAAATCGCCGCCATTTACAACGGACAACAATTGATCGTGAATAAATCCATTAGAAGCTATAATGCCCGGTTGGTAAGGGTTATAGCTATTGCCGGCCAAATCTGTTACTTTTCCGCCCGCCTCTTCTACCATTAAATAGCCTGCCGCACTATCCCATGCTTGAAGCTTATGTTCATAAAAACCATCAAACCTTCCCGCCGCAGTCCAACAAAGATCTAGTGCTGCGCTTCCAAGTCTTCTAACCGGAATGGCTTTGCGTACTAATTTTTCAAACACTTGTAGTGGACCATTGGCCGTATCTAAATATTGGTAGGGGAAACCGGTCACTAAACAACTTTGTAAAATGGATTCTTTTTTACTTACTTTAATAGGTCGTCCATTCAAAGTTGCCCCCTTGCCCTTTTCGGCAAAATACAATTCGTTCATAAAAGGATTGTATACAGAACCTAAAATCATTTCGCCCTTATATTCTACCCCAATGCTGACACAACAAATTGGAATGCCATTTGCAAAATTAATGGTGCCATCTATAGGATCAATAATCCACTTGGTGTCTGAGGCAGAAGCCATCTCGCCCGTTTCTTCACTTAATATAAAATGATCTGGAAATTGCGCTTGTATTAATTCAATGATTGCTTTTTCTGAGGCATGGTCTGCTTCGGTCACCAAGTCATTCATGGTAGCTTTACTTGTCACTGTAAAACTGCCATTAAAAAAACGTATGAGTTCTTTTGCACCAACCTCTACCGCCTGAATTAATGTGTTTTTAATCATAGTACAAAAGTAGGCTCGTTTGCTCGAATAACATTCGTATTTTTGCAATGAATACACAAAAGTAAAAACCGATTCTGTAGATGCCGATTTTTGAGATTAATTTACCTAAGAATATCAGTAAAGCGCTTGGCTTGCCCCAAAAAAGTCCAAGGTCTGCTCAGCTTCGTGTACTTAAGAAATTATTAAAAAGGGCTCGTTATACTTCTTTTGGTCAAAAAAACAAATTCGATGAAATTTTAGCGAGTCGTCATATTGGCAAGAAGTTCCAGGAATTGGTGCCAAGCTATAATTACAATAAAATATATAAAGAGTGGTGGCACCTTACACTAGAGGGGCAGACAGATATCTGCTGGCCTGGTAAGATTAACTATTTTGCCCTAAGTAGTGGCACAAGCGAAGCGGCAAGCAAATACATTCCTGTAACCAATGATTTATTAAAGGGCAATAAAATCATCATGATTAAACAGCTCATTAGTTTGTTTAAATACCGTGATGTGCCCTTGTCTGCACTGGGTCGTGGCTGGCTTACACTTGGAGGAAGTACAGATTTGCAAAAGGGGGCAGGCTATTATGCGGGTGACCTAAGTGGAATTACGGCCAAAAAAGCACCTTTCTGGTTTCAGCCATTTTATAAACCTGGCAAAAAAATAGCCAAAGAGCGCGACTGGAATAAAAAATTAAAAGAGATTGTTGAGAAGGCACCAGAGTGGGATATCAGTTTTATTATTGGTGTGCCTGCTTGGATACAAATGTGTTTAGAGATGATTATTGAGCGTTATCAATTGAATAACATTCATGAAATTTGGCCCAACCTTACCTTTTTTGTGCATGGTGGTGTAAGCTTCGAGCCTTACAAACACGGATTTGAAAAACTATTGGGTAGACCCATTGAATACATTGAAACCTATTTAGCAAGTGAAGGCTTCTTGGCTTGGCAGGATAAGCAAAATGCGGTGGGCATGCGTCTTTCCTATAACCAACATATCTTTTTTGAATTCGTCCCATTTGATGAAAATAATTTTGATGACAACGGGGAGATGGTAGACCACCCCGAAGCCTTGATGATTCACGAAGTAGAAGAAGGAAAAGATTATGCGCTTTTAATAAGCACGCCTGCTGGCGCTTGGCGTTATTTAATAGGAGACACGGTTCGTTTTGTAGACAAGGCAAATGCAGAGATTATTATTACAGGAAGAACCAAGCATTTTTTAAGTTTAGTAGGAGAGCACCTTAGTGTGGATAATATGAACAAAGCCATTCAGTTGGTGAGTGAGGAGTTGAACCTCTCTATCCCAGAATATACCGTTACCGGAGAGCCACATGGTAACTTTTTTGCACACCACTGGTATGTGGCATGTGATCAGGCCATTGATGAAAAAGTTTTAGCGGCAAGCATTGATCAAAAACTAATCCAACTCAATGACGACTATGCAGTAGAAAGAAAAAGTGCATTAAAAGACATTCAAGTCACTGTCTTAAAAGAAAATTCCTTTTTTGCATTTATGGAAAGCAAGGGAAAGGTTGGAGGACAACATAAATTTCCAAGGGTGCTAAAAGGAACGATGTTAAGCGACTGGAAATTGTTTCTAAAAAATCAAGCTTAATGTTATTGACGCCAATTTTAAAAGGATTGTTATTGGGCTTGATATTAAGTATCTCGATTGGTCCTGTAATTTTTGCCATCATTAAACAAAGTTTAACCAATGGTAAAAGCGCTGGATATGCATTTGTAGCTGGTGTTTCGAGCAGTGACTTGGTGTTGTTGTTTATCTGTAATGTATTTACCTCCTTATTTAATTTAGTACTTAACCACAAGTCAAGCATTGCCTTAGCTGGTGCTGGTTTTTTATGCATCATGGGTATCTACACTTTGTTTTTTAAAAAATTAAAGCTAGAAAACATGGGGGATGGAAATACTAGAAAGCCAATTAACATCAGGGGTTTAGCTGGTTCGTATTTTGCTGGCTTTTTAATGAACACCCTTAATCCTAGTGTGTTTTTATTCTGGTTTGCATGGACAGCTGCAATCAATAATAGCGCCGACGAAACGACCAATCCTATTCAATATAAATTACTTGTTTTTGGAACCTGTTTGGGATTTGTTTTGTTGTCAGATTTGTTAAAAGTTTTTTTAGCGGGGAAATTAAGACCAAGGCTAACAGAAAAGAACCTAGTTTGGATCAACCGAATTTCGGGCATCATCATTTTAATATTTAGTGCAGCACTTTTATATAGTGCTTTATTGATTTATTAATCCAGGAGGGTTGCTTTCACAAACATTTATGCTTTTTTGTTTCTTTTTACTGCCCTTTATTGTAATTTGGTCTTGTGAAAAAAATAACCCTTTTATTTTATTGTCTCTTTTTGCTAGTGAAAGCAAACCTTGTTGTTGGCCAATCCGGTAATGTGTTGGTGTTAAAAGACAGGGGTGCAACGATTAAGTCGTTTACTAAAGACAATTATATTGAATTTGAATTCAGTAATAGACAGTGGATCACGGGACAAATTCAATGGATCAAAAAAGATTCTATTCAGGTAAAGCAATATGCGCTTCAAACCATGATGACCGCTTATGGAACTTATGGTCAAGATACTTTAAGGCTTGGCGTGCTGACCTTACACATGAATGAAATTAGGGCTTTTGCTAAAGACAAGGGTCAATACCAAAGCGTATTTACCAATGGTGCGTTTTTAAGTTTTGGGGGTGTTTTATATAGTGGATTGAATGTAGTCAACTCTGTCATCAACAAGGAGGCGGTGTTTGGCACAAAAAACATTCCTTCTATCGCTGGTGGTTTGGGTGCTTATTTTATTGGAAGGTGGATGGCAAAGAAAAATCCACCCTATCGTCCCATTGGAAAACGATTTAGTGTAGAAATTTTATAAACAACTAAAGCAATCGGCCGGTTGCTTATTTATTCCACCTTAATTGATATATATTTTGATCAAAAAAATCAAACGCATCATCTGGTACCTATTTTTAAGCTCTTTGCTATATGTAGTGATCACGCGTTTTGTTTTTCCTCCAATTACGATCACACAAATAACCAACGCATTTGGACTTGGTTTAAAGCGAGACTATGTTGCCTGGGAAGACCTTTCCTATAACATTAAGCTTGCCGCCATAGCCAGCGAGGACCAGGCTTTTCCAGATCATATTGGAATAGATTGGGAGGCGATGGAAAGAAGTTTTAAACCCAAAAAGAAAAAAAAGAAATCTAGAATTCCGCTGGGTGGCGGCGCCAGCACCATCACGCAACAGGTTGCTAAAAATGTTTTTTTATGGCAAGGCGGTCGTTATGATAAATACATTAGAAAACTTCCTGAGTTTTATTTTACTTTCTTAATTGAGTTGATTTGGGGTAAAGAAAGAATTTTAGAAGTCTATTTAAATGTCATTGAAACAGGCCCCGGCTGTTTTGGTGTAGAAGCAGCAGCGCAGCATTATTTTAAAAAGTCAGCAACAAATTTAACGCGAGCAGAAGCTGCTATGATCATTGCAGGACTACCCAATCCAAAGAAGTTTACTGCGCGTCCCATGACAAAAAGAGTTGCGTGGCGTTATCCACAGATACTAAGGGAAATGCACAATTTAGAAGGGGATGAGGATGTTCGAAATTTAATTCGAAAAAAATAGATGGGTTTGTCCACGGCCTAGTGCACATTTTTTTGTTCGACACTTTTTATTGTGCAAAAGTCCGTGTCAAATGTGTACTATTTTTATTTTTACGCGCCCAGGGTTTTTTCAATGATGTCAATAGCATTTTTTGTGCGTTCTATACCCAAGCCGCGCACAATGCCCCATGGTGTATTTTGATTCATTAAAAGCTCCTTATAAATCGTAAACAATTCAATCCTGGGTTGTTCATCTGGATATTCGCGCATCTCGTCTGCCGTCCAGGGAAGATCTATGTCACACAATAAGTAAAGATCATAACTGCGTGCATTAATTGCTTCTAAGATATACGGATGGCAATTATTAAAAACATATTCACACCAAACCTTCATCACATACATATCTGTATCGACAATGAGTTTATTGGTTTTGTTTTCACCACCCTTATTCAGATTGGACGCATGCAAAGAGGCAATTGCTTTTTCTTCGTTATCAATTTGACCCTTGGCAATCGTTAACAAATTATCAAAATTATAGGCTGTGCCGTTTTCTGATAAATACGCTCTTGCATATTCCTTTACCCAAGCTGTTTGGTAATGTTCAGCTAATGCTGCACAAAGCGTTGACTTGCCCGTTGATTCTGGACCCAGTACTACTATTTTTTGAAGCTTATCCATGTTGTTTTGCTTTTTCTTTCCATGAAAAATATCCCGCAACCGCTAATACTAATAAAACAATAAATTGAAAACTAGTAAATGCATACCCCTTTATAAAATACAAAGGAATAGAAGTAATATTGGTTACAATCCACCAGATCCAGCTATCCACTTTTTTCTTCGCCATCAACCACATTGCTGTATAAGCAGAGGCACTTGCTAATGCGTCGGCCCAAGGAATGGCATCGGGTGCAAAATTGGTTTTTAAGAATTGCAGGGCAAAAAACAATACCGTATAAAAACCAATAAAAATAAACAGGTGTTGTGCTTTTTCTTTCAAGTCGCTATTTGTTATTTGCAACAGCTTGGTTACTTGATCCTCTTTTTTCCTTGACCACCAATACCATCCATAAAGGCTCATGATGGTGTAATATAGATTAACACTTGCTTCGCCAAGTAGGTGTCCCTTAAAACTTAAATAGATGTATAGTGTGGTATTAATAATGCCCGTAGGAAATACTAAAATGTTTTCCTTTCGGCTATACCAAACAGACACAATACCCATCAAAACAGCAATTGCTTCTATCCAAGTGGTCGCTAATAAACCATGGTATACCGATATTAAAAAATCATTCATTAGGATGATGTTTTCATTTTTTCTAATTGTAATTCCATTCTAAACATTTCATCGCGCAGTTTAGCAGCCTCCATAAAATCAAGTGCCTTCGCACTTTTTTCCATTTGCTTTTTAGTTTGTAAAATCGCTTTTTCCATTTGAGGAATCGTTTTATACTCGCTATTGGGCTCTGCGGTCATATTCAAGTCGTCTGTTGTACGAATGTTGATATTATCTTGGCTATACCCTTTTATATCTAAAACAGCCGTTTGCTTCATCACCTGTTCTATCGACTTAATGATCGTAGTTGGTGTAATGTTGTGTTCCTCGTTGTATTGAATTTGTTTGGCCCTTCTTCTATTTGTTTCGTCGATAGTGCGCTGCATGCTCATGGTTATTTGGTCGCCATAAAAGATAACACGCCCTCTTACGTTTCTTGCCGCACGACCCGCCGTTTGTGTTAAAGACTTTTCATTTCTCAAAAAACCCTCTTTATCTGCATCTAAAACCACCACCAAAGAAACCTCTGGTAGGTCTAAGCCTTCTCTTAATAGATTCACGCCCACCAACACATCAATAGTGCCCAACCTTAATTCTCTTAATATTTCAACTCTTTCTAATGCATCGATATCGCTATGGATGTATTTTGATTTGATATTTATTTTAGACAAATACCTATCCATTTCTTCGGCCATCTTTTTAGTAAGGGTGGTCACTAAAACACGATCGCCCATCTCCACCTGCATTGCAATTTCATCCAATAGGTCGTCAATTTGGTTTTTAGTGGGGCGCACTTCAATGGGTGGATCTAAAAGCCCAGTAGGGCGCACCACCTGCTCTACAATCAGTCCATCTGTTTTTTCTAATTCATATTCACCCGGCGTGGCACTTACAAAAATGGTTTGTCCAATCACTTGTTCAAACTCATTAAAATTAAGGGGCCTATTGTCAATCGCACTTGGTAGTCTAAAACCAAATTCAACTAAATTCATTTTTCTACTTCTGTCTCCACCATACATACCAGAAATCTGCGGGATCGTTACATGGCTTTCATCAATCACACATAAAAAATCTTTCGGAAAATAATCCAATAAACAAAACGGTCTTGTGCCGGGTTTGCGTCGATCAAAAAATCTAGAATAATTTTCAATGCCCGTGCAATATCCTAACTCTCTAATCATCTCTATATCATATTCCACTCGCTCTTTGATTCTAGCTGCCTCCTGTGGTTTACCAACATTTTTAAAATACTCCACTTGTGCACGAAGCTCATCCTGTATTTCTACTATGATCTCTTGTAACATTTCCTTTGGCGCCATATATAAATTAGCAGGAAAGATGGCCGCGTTCTCCATGGGCTCTATTCTTTTGCCTGTTTCTATTTCAATGCTTTCGATACTTTCTATTTCATCTCCAAAAAAAGTAATGCGGTATCCATAATCCACATAGGGCAAGCGAATGTCTACTGTATCTCCATTGACCCTAAACGCACCACGATCAAACTCTGTTACAGAGCGATGGTACAAGCTATTCACCAAAGCGTGTAAAAATGCTTGGCGAGACAAAATCTGTCCTTGGTGAATTCGAATGATTCCGTTTTCATATTCTGTAGGGTTACCCATACCATAGATACAACTTACACTAGCTACAATCACAATATCCCTGCGACCACTTAATAATTGTGCGGTGGCTTGTAACCTTAATTTATCCAACTCCTCATTAATACTTAAATCTTTTTCGATGTACACCCCCGAGGTAGGTAGATAGGCTTCTGGTTGATAATAATCGTAGTAGGACACAAAATAACCCACTGCGTTGTCTGGAAAGAATTGTTTAAACTCTCCATACAATTGAGCAACCAGTGTTTTGTTATGTGTTAATACAAGTGTGGGGCGTTGCACATTTTGAATCAGGTTGGCAATGGTAAAAGTTTTACCAGATCCTGTTACCCCTAATAATGTTTGTTGTGGATCTCCATTCAACACCCCCTCGGTAAGCTGCGCAATTGCGTTTGGCTGGTCGCCCGAGGGAGTGTAATTAGAATGTAGTTTAAAAGGCATACGCAAAGGTAAGCGCAAACCTTAAATATGTGTGTTTAAAATAACGCACTAAAGTGTTTCTAAATAAACAGAAAGCCTGTTTATTGCAGCTGCCACTTCTCCAATTTGTGTGGTAGTTTCTGCCCAATTTTTTTGTTCTATCGCCTCTCTTACGCCTGGTACCGTTTTAACTCCATAGCCTGTATAAAAGCCTGGTGCATATAAACTATGTTTATACCAAGGTCTTCTTGGGAGGCCTGTTGTCATTAATAAAGACTGTTCGGCAGTATAAATTTTTGCATTGATTGCTGTTAATTTTTCTGAAGAAGCCGTTGCTTTTAATTGCTCCACTTGTTGTGCCGCTTTATCTAATCTAGACAATGCATTTAAGATTGGTGCAAAGTCTAAAAACGGCACTTCGGCTTCTAGTGTTGGAAGTTTTAATCCTTCTAAAGGATCTGCTGCAACTGCATACGCTTTTGTATTCACTAGTTCGTTTTCTAGTTTTGCCTTTTCGCGCATTTGCTCTACACCGCCCATTAACTCTGTAATATAACCCTTCACTGTTTTATGTAAAGCCGTGAAGTCAAAAGGTAGTGCGTCTGCTTCTGATAGTCTTAATGCTGCTCTACCTGCGGTTTGTGCTAGTGTTACACCGTAGGCAAAACCCGGATCTTTATATTTTGAATAGTGGTCATAAGAATCATAAATGGAGTGGTATTCTCCACCTTCGTTTTCACCACCAAAACCAATATTTAATGAAGGCACGCCGACGTGTTGAATAAAAGAAGAATAATCAGAACCCGAACCCATTGCACCAAGTGGATAAGTGGTGCTATTTAAAATTTCTTTTTTTGCAGATATAGAACCAGCTTCTGTAGCACGACTCGCTCTTTGTCTTTCAAATAAAGTCACACCGGTTTGTGGGTCTTTGATGGATTTGCTAATGTCGGTCATTAATCCAGAAAAAGCATGAGAGCCTTCGGCACTCAAAAAGCCCCTTCCGTTACCATCAGAATTGATATAAGCAACTGCTTTCGCTTGAAGTTCTGCTGCGTGATCTTCTACCCACTCTACCGAGCCCATTAATCCCTGTTCTTCCGCATCCCAAGCACAATACACTAGGGTTCTTTTTGGTCTCCAGCCAGACTTTACTAATTCACCAATCGCAATCGCTTCTTCTAATGCTGCAGCCATGCCACTTACAGGATCATTCGCTCCATTTACCCAAGCATCGTGGTGGTTTCCCCTAATCACCCATTGGTCGGGATATTGACTTCCTTTGATGGTAGCAATCACATTATAAGCTGGACGAATTTTCCAATCGAAATTTAATTTTAAATGAAGCTTTGATTTACTAGGCCCAATATGATAGGTAAAGGGCAATCCGCCTCTCCAGGCTTTTGGTGCAACAGGGCCTGCCATGTCTTTTAACAATGGCGCAGCATCGTGATAACTAATTGGAAGCACGGGTATTTTTAATAGATTTTCTGCGTTGTTGTGGTCTACCCTTGGTGCTCCCTCCACAGAAGGATAGTTGGGCGTACTTGGATCTCCAGGATAAATGACCATATCCATAATAGAGCCTCTTTGAACACCGTATTCATTCTTAAATGGACCTGCAGGATACACATCTCCAGCACCGTATCCATCGTCTTGTGGATCAGAATAAATTAAACAACCAATGGCGCCATGCTCTTGTGCTACTTTGGGTTTAATGCCTCTCCAGCTTCTACCATATTTTGCAATGACAATTTTACCCTTTACATCAATACCATATTTTGCCAATGTTTCATAATCTTCTGGTAAACCATAGTTTACAAAAACCAATTCAGCATTCACATCGCCATCTGCACTCCAACAATTATACGTTGGCAATTGATCTTCTTGATTTGAAGTAGCATCTTCTTTTAAAGCGGGTTCTTTTAATAAGGCTTTAAAATTAGTAGCTCCTTTCATTTCTAATACACGGGTGATTGGCGTTGGAAACAACAATTGATAGGTTACAATTTTTGTATCCCACCCTGCAGTTTTAAATTGTTTAGCAATTTCTTCAGCGACAAATTTTCCACCCACTGAACCAATATGGTGTGGCACAGAAGACATGAGTTTAATATTTTCTCCAACTCTTTTTGCGCTTAATTTACTATCAAAACTTGCTTCAAGTTTTTTTTGCGCTTCTATATTTTTAAATCCTGTAAACTGTTGTGCCGAAATATGCATACTAAAGCTAACTAAAACAGAACAAAATAGAAATGCTTTTTTTTGATTTGACATTGGATTGAATTTTATAAAATTTATAAATAAGTTATTATACTTTTCTATTTAAATAGGATGAATAATTTGGTAGCTCATATTCATATTCTCCTTGCATAAACGGAGAAGTAACTAAAAAGTCTGCAGTGGTTCTATCACAAGCCATTGGAAGATTCCAGGCAACAGCTAGTCTTAATAAAGCTTTAACATCACTATCATGTGGTTGTGCTTCCATGGGATCAAAAAAGAAAAATACAATATCAATATCACCCGTAGCTATCATAGATCCAATTTGTTGGTCTCCACCTAGTGGGCCGCTTAATAATTTAACAACGGGCTGGTCTAAGGCTTCTTCAATTAATTTACCAGTGGTACCAGTAGCTACAAGACTATGTTTTGATAAAACAATTTTATTGTGCACCGCCCATTCAATTAAATCTTGCTTTTTATTATCATGTGCAATTAGTGCAATTTTTTTTCTCTTCTCTAATTTTCGGATTGATTTCATGGTCGACATTTAATTTTTTATTGAACAACTCTTTTACTCATTATTGGTATAATAAACAAGCTAGCTAAAATAAATAAGCTAGGTATATTGAATAGACTTAATAAAAGATAAATAAATAGTAGAAACACAGGATAGGAAAAAAGCAAAACAACAAATAAAACAGAATCATAAAAAACAGTATTTTTTGTTTTATGATCCACCCACTTTTTTATGAAATGATAATAAGGTAAATGTATAAAGTAAAAAATGTTTTGTTTATTAATTTTCGTTGGTTCATTTATAACAATGATATTTTTATTTAATTGTTCAAAAATTGATTGGTTAAATAATACCCTGTCTTTTCCATTTTGTAGTAAAGGATAATGAATATACTCCGTAATAATTAAATTTATCTTTTTACCAATTCCCCTGAATTGATTAAAAGAAATTCCAGCAATATGTATTATTGGTTGGACATTTAATTTTTGTATTCCTTCTATAATTCTAGCAGTTCCTTTTTTAAATGGTTGTAATTCATTACTATTTATACAAATACCTTCAATGAATATTAATACTGCCTCTCCTTCCTTTAATAATTGAATTGACTTTGTAAAAGCATAGTCATTTAAATGTAAAAACTCTTTTCCTTCTCTTAATCTATAAACAGGAATCATGTGTAAGGATTCTAATAAAAACCGATGAATTGGTTTTTTAAAAGCGTCTCCTCTTGCTAAAAAATATACCCTTCTTTTATATTTAGACCCAATCACTAATGCATCTAAAAATGAATTAGGATGATTGGCTATAATCAATAAAGGCCCTTTTGTATTAAAAAGCTGTTTGTTTTTTTGGTATATCTTATGACAGAATAACCATAAACCTGCTTGAATAAATAATTTTAATAATTGCACCACAGTATAAATATAAAAAAACCGCATCACAAATGATGCGGTCTCTACCTACTAACCTTAAAAAAACACGTTGATTTATATTAATGCGCTGCAGCAGCTTCTACCTTTGCGGCAATTTTTGCTCTTATTTTAGCCTCTATTTCATTTGCCATCTCTGGGTTATCATGTAAAATAGTTTTAACCGAATCTCTTCCTTGGCCTAGTTTATTTCCTTCATAACTAAACCAGCTACCACTTTTATTGATAATCTCTAATTCTACACCCATATCAATAATTTCTCCAATTTTACTAATCCCTTCTCCAAAAATGATTTCAAATTCTGCTGCTCTAAATGGAGGGGCTACTTTATTTTTAACCACCTTAACTTTTACTCTATTTCCTACTGCTTCATCACCATCTTTAATTTGTGCCATTCTTCTAATATCTAAACGCACAGAAGCATAGAATTTTAATGCATTACCGCCAGTTGTTGTTTCTGGATTTCCAAACATAACACCAATTTTTTCACGTAACTGGTTAATGAAAATACAAACCGTTCCAGTTTTATTAATTGTTGCTGTTAATTTTCTCAAAGCTTGAGACATTAAACGAGCGTGTAATCCCATTTTAGAATCACCCATTTCGCCTTCTAATTCACTTTTAGGCACCAATGCAGCAACTGAATCAATCACTACCACATCAATTGCACCCGATAAAATCAAACGATCTGCAATTTCTAATGCCTGCTCACCATAGTCTGGTTGAGAAACCAATAAATTATCTACATCCACTCCTAATCTTTTTGCATAAGCACTATCAAAAGCATGTTCAGCATCAATAATTGCACACATTCCACCCTTTTTTTGTGCTTCTGCAATTACATGTATAGCAACAGTTGTCTTTCCTGATGATTCAGGACCGTATATTTCAATGATTCTTCCTTTTGGTAAGCCACCTATACCTAACGCAGTATCTAATCCTATTGAGCCTGTAGATATAACTTCTTGAGGCTCTTGACTGCGCTCATTCATCATCATCACACTTCCTTTACCATAATCCTTATCTATTTTATCAATAGTTAATTTAAGGGCTTTTAATTTTTCTGCGTTACTCATAGCTTATCGTTTTATGTTTTCGTTTAAATAGAAAGTGAAGGTAGGGATAAATTGTTAATAAACTAAAATATTTAGTATTTATTTTACTAATTTAATTAGTTTATTATAATAAATAGTATTTAAATTAATTTAAAATATTGATTTTCAATTAATTATATAATTTTTATAATTAGTAATAAATTTAGTATTTTTTTGAATATTCATGTAAAGTATTTATCTAGCTGCTTTTGTAGGTATTTAATCGGTAGGCAATAAAAGTAGTTCTTTTTCAAATAATGCCTAAAAATTCAAATGTGCATTTCTACCGTAGTATTCTTTTATAATACATTTATATAAACTAACTAATACTATTACGGGTGTTAATATCTTAATATCTTTTTTATTCACTTTTGTTTTTTAATCAAACTTCTATATTCATACAATTATTTTTTACGCTAAAGCATTGTAATTACCCTATTTATAATCTTACATTGTTTATTTTACTACTATGTATATTTTCAATTTTTTATTTAAACACAGGTTATACACTGTTAATTAACGGGTATAAACCAAGCCTAAAAAGCGTTAAATTCCATTTCTTAATTTTTCCAAAACTGTTTATTCTATACTTATACCCACTTATTCATTCAAAATTTGGGTTTATCCACTGTTTTTTTATTTATCCACCCAGCCATTGTGTATTTTATTCTGTTACTTAATGTTTTTGGTTCATATAATATACTAAATTTGCTGCCTATATAATTATAAGCTACATATGTCTATTATTCAGAACATTCGTGAAAAAGGTGCTTGGATCATCTTTACAATTATTGTTATCGCATTGATTGCATTTGTTTTACAAGATGGTATTGGTAAACAAGGAAATAATACAATTTCTGACTTAGGTAAAGTGGATGGAATTGCCATTCAAAAAACCGATTTTGAAGAGAAAGTAGAAATTCAAGTTCAGAATTATGCTTCTCAAGGAATTAAGAGAGAACAAATTATTGGGTTCTTATGGAATCAAGAAGTGGATCGTATATTATATAAGAACGAACAATCTAAACTTGGAATTACTGTTGGATCTAAAGAAATAACGGATGTATTATTTGGAACCGAATCACCTTTTAAACAAGAATTTACTGATCCAGCTACTGGAGAGTTTAAAGTAAATGATGCAAAACAAGCAATTGCTCAAGTTAAGAAAAGCAAAAATCAAGAACAGATCAATCAAATCGAGAAGATGTATATTGAACCATCTATCGAGAATAGATTAAGAAATAAATACCAAGCCTTAGTAGTTAAAGGTGTTCAAGTTCCATCTTGGATGGTACAAAAACAATATGCTGAATTAAATAGTATTGCAAATATTAGTTTAGTTGGTGTACCTTATGCGACCATAGCGGATAGCACTATAAAAATTTCAGATGATGAGGTTGCTAGTTATATAAAAGAAAACGCTGCTGCGTTTCAAGTAGAAGAAACATCAAAGAATATTAGTTTCGTTGGTTTTTCTGCAGCACCAACTAGCGCTGATTCTGCCGTTGTATTAAATTCAATTGTTGCTTTGAAAGAAGAATTTCAAGCAGCTCAAGATCCAGCTGTCTTTTTAAACAAAGCTGGGTCTGATCTTCCTTATTATAATAGCTATATTAGTAATAAAGCTTTACAAGTACCTAATAAAGATGCGATCATTGCTGCTGGAGTAGGAAACACATATGGACCTTATATTGATGGAAAAAATTACACCATTGCTAAAGTAATTGGTGTTAAGCAATGGCCCGATAGTGCGAGTGTTAGACATATATTAGTAGCTACAGCGGGTCAAAATGGTCAATTGGTTCGTGATGATAGTGCTGCAAAAAAATTAATTGATAGTATAAAAACAGCGATTGCGGGTGGTGCAAATTTTGATGCAATGGTTCAAAAGTATTCAGATGACGCTGGTAGTAAAGCAAATGGTGGTAAATATGAAATGTTTGCTCAAGCACAAATGGTTGGACCTTTTAATGATTTTTCTTTTGATAATAACGTAGGTTCAAAAGGAGTGGTTAAAACAGATTTCGGATATCATTACATTGAAATCTTACAACAAACACCAAGAAGCCCTGCTTATAAAATTGCGTATTTATCTAAAGCAATTTTACCTAGCAACGAAACAATAAGTGCCGCTTCAGCAGCAGCAGCAGCTTTTGCTTCTTCAAGCAAAGATGCAAAATCATTTAACGAGCAAGCGGTAAAATTAAACAAACAAGCGTATCCTGCAACAGGGATTAAAGCGATGGATTACGAAATAGCAGGTATTGGTGAATCAAGAACATTGGTTCGTTGGATCTTTGAAAAAGAGGTGAATACAGTTTCTGAACCAACTGAAGTGGGTGAGAACTATTTTGTAGCCGTGATTACGGGTGAAGATAAAGCCGGTTTGGCTTCTGTGGCTGCCGCAAGACCTCAGGTTGAAGGGGTTATTAGAGATCAAAAAAAGGCAATACAAATTAAACAATCATTTAAGGGTAGTACCATAGAAGAAGTAGCGGCAAACGTAAAATCTATTGTTCAAACAGCAGATAGTATTAATTTTAATTACTCTATGATTCCTGGAATCGGGAATGAGCCTAAATTAGTAGGTGCTGCTTTTAATAAAACACTTTTAAATAAAGTAAGTGGACCAATTGCTGGTAATGCTGGTGTATTTGCAATTACTGTTACATCTCAAGGAGCAAAAGCTGCTGCTTTTGATCTTGCAGGTTTTGAAGCTGAATTATTAAACAGAACAAGGTCTGTTGTATACAGAACCAATATAGGTTTAAAGAAAGTAGCTAAAATTGTAGACAATAGATTTAAAGCGTATTAATAGCTTTATTATATATAAGAATTTAAACCCTCGAATATTTCGAGGGTTTTTTTATTCGCTTTTCGAAAATATTATAAGTCATATTTGTTTTAAAACCTTTTAAATTTGTACCATGTCAGATCCTATTATAAATAAGGTTGCAGAAAGCGGTTTAATAAGTATTGATCTAGCTCAATTTTTTCCACCGACCGATATTGTTGTGTTTGATATTAAGCCCTATTTATTCATGGAGCTTATTTTAAAAGAAAAAGATTTCCGCACAAGTTTATCTACTATTGATTGGACTATTTACCAAGACAAAATTGTTGGAATATATTGTAGTGCCGATGCAATTATTCCCATGTGGGCAAATATGTTAATTGTAGCTAATTTATCTCCCTATGCCAAGGGTATTTATTTTGGAGACGAAATGAAAACTAGAGAATTGGTTTTATTAAACGAAATCAATAAAATTGATAATTCAATTTATGAAGATCAACGTATAGTAGTAAAAGGCTGTGGAGATATACCTATTAGTGAATCTGCTTATATTGCCATCACTCAAAAATTAAGACCAGTAGCAAAGAGTATCATGTACGGCGAACCTTGTTCTACGGTACCTGTTTATAAAAAGAAATAAATAGTATTGTTTTTATACTTTTTTATCAGGCGATTTTACGCCTTCTTCTTTAAAATAATTATTTCGCTCAATTTCAGCCCTTACTTTTTCTGGAACCAAATATCGAATGGTGATCCCTTCTTTGCAATTGTTTCTAATAAGTGTGGCAGATAATTCTAACATAGGGGCTTCTAAATACTGCAACTTAGCGCCATATGTTTCTGTAATTTCAAACCCCGGTCTTCTGTACACCACAAAAGCATAATTTTTTACGAGTGCTTCAAAATTTTTCCATTTTGGAAGGTTTTGAAAACTATCGCCCCCCATGATTATAAAAAACTCATGTTGAGGAAATTGCTCTTGTATATAAGTGAGTGTGTCGATGGTATAAGACGGTTTTGGTAATTTAAATTCTATATCCGAAACCTTAATTTGCGTATCATCTTCTATTGCTAACTGTGCAAGGTGTAACCGATCGTATTCATTTAATAAACTCGCTTGGGTTTTGTGCGGATTTTGTGGAGACACCACCAGCCATATTTGTTGTAAGTCTGTGTGGTTTGCAATATAGCTAGCCACCATTAAGTGACCATGGTGTATTGGATTAAAGGAACCGAAAAATAAACCAATTTTCATTACAAATGATTGATTATCAATTAATTATAATATTTCTGCCGTTACAATAATACCCGCTGCCTCATCATTTCTCAAGCTCAATTGATAGCCTGCTACAGAAATTGAAATAGGGTCACCCAGCGGAGCTATTTGCTCTACCCTAATTTTTTCACCAGGAATACAGCCCATCTCCATTAGTTTTAAAAATATTTCATCATTTTCAAAAGAATGAATGATGCCCGTTTCCCCCATTTTCAGCTCAGATAATTTCTTCATAATTGAACACAAAGATACCGTTGTTTATATTTATCTCTTTACGAAATATGGAGCTTTAAAATTCGTTATAAGTATAATCACTTTCAATGATTTAAGTCCATGCCAATATATTTTAACAAAGCAGATAAAGGTAGTACGCTTGGCAATCGAACTGCGCTTAAATTATTCTTAGAAAGACAGCTTCGTAAAGAAGGGATAACTATCGAGACCTTACAATATGTTTTTTGTTCAGATGAACATCTTCTTAGTATTAATAAGCAGTTTTTAAACCATGATTACTATACAGATATCATCAGTTTTGATCTTTCCGAACAGAAAGGCGTACTGATTGGAGATATCTATATCAGCATTGACCGGGTGAAAGAGAACGCTAAAGCCCATGGTAATTTGTTGGTGCATGAACTTCTAAGGGTAATTTTTCATGGCGCATTACATTTTTGTGGCTATAAGGACAAGAAACCGGCGGATGTGAGGTTGATGCGTGCCATGGAGGACAAATGGTTAAAGGCGTATTTGAAAACAATTGCCTAGTCTGCTTTATTAATGTTCCATGTGGAACATTAATTTACAGGAGAACATTTTTAATATGGAAATATGGAGAATATATACCTATCCCTAGGCTCACGGCTCGCAGACTCGAATGCTCGCTACGGAATAGAATATTTTCTCAAGCCTATTTCTTTCATAATGATACTTTAAGATACCGAACAAGTATATATTATGACTTTAAAAGGAAACTTAGAAAACAATACAAATATTCGCCGAACATTCGAGTGAAGCGAGCGGAGAGGAGCATATTTTGGTATTTTTTTTAAGTCAAACACATAGCAGGCAATTTTAAACAACCAGTTATTAAAAGAGTAAAAATTACAGACTCTATCACGAGAAAGCACCAAGTGCTTGATATTCAAACTAAATAATTGATGTTCCACGTGGAACATCAATTATTTAGAAAAACCAACTTATCTTTGCATCCTTATGTTTCCAAAATACAATGTCATAGTAGTAGGCGCAGGTCACGCGGGCTCTGAAGCGGCGGCGGCGGCGGCCAATATGGGTTCGAAAGTGCTTTTGATCACCATGAACATGCAGACCATTGCACAGATGAGCTGTAATCCTGCTATGGGCGGAATTGCAAAAGGACAAATTGTGAGAGAGGTGGATGCATTGGGTGGTTATAGTGGTATTGTATCAGACTTAAGTACGATCCAGTTTAGGATGTTAAATAAAAGCAAGGGTCCTGCAATGTGGAGTCCGAGGGCACAAAATGATCGCCATTTGTTTGCTAGTAAGTGGAGGGAGATGTTAGAGCTTACGCCCAATGTTGATTTTTATCAAGACTCCGTAAACGAGTTAATTATAAAAGAAGGCAAGGTTTGTGGAGTTAAAACAAGCCTAGGCCACGAAATTCTTGCAGACGCAGTAGTTATTACAAGTGGTACTTTCTTAAACGGTATCATGCATATTGGTGAAAAACAAATAGGCGGAGGGCGTGTGGCAGAAAGGGCCGCAACAGGCATAACGGAACAACTTGAATCCTTTGGTTTAGAATCAGACAGGTTAAAAACGGGAACACCTCCAAGGGTAGATGGCCGTAGCCTAGATTATTCTAAGATGGAAGAACAAAAAGGAGACGAAGAAGTGGTGGGCTTTAGTTATATGGACATCCCAAGGGTGAAAGCCGCAGACCAGCGTTCTTGTTGGATAACTTACACAGATCCAATAGTACATGATATATTAAAAACTGGTTTTGACCGAAGTCCAATGTACCAAGGTCGTATAGAGGGCGTGGGCCCAAGGTATTGCCCTAGTATAGAAGATAAGATTAATCGATTTGCGGACAGAGAAAGACACCAGTTGTTTGTAGAACCAGAAGGCTGGAATACGGTAGAAGTATATGTGAATGGGTTTAGTACAAGCTTACCAGAAGAGGTTCAGTACGAAGCTCTTCGTATGGTTCCTGGTTTCGAAAAGGCTAGAATGTTTCGACCTGGTTATGCGATCGAGTATGATTATTTCCAACCGACGCAATTAAAATATACCCTAGAAACAAAGGCCATTGAAAACCTATATTTTGCAGGTCAAATTAATGGCACAACGGGTTATGAAGAAGCAGCATGTCAGGGCATCATGGCCGGCATCAATGCGCATTTAAAAATCAACCACAAAGCGCCATTGATCTTACAAAGAAGTGATGCATACATCGGTGTATTAATTGATGACCTAATTAGCAAGGGAACCAATGAACCCTATAGGATGTTTACTTCTAGGGCCGAGTTTAGAACGCTTTTACGCCAAGACAACGCAGACCTAAGATTGACAGAGTTGTCTTATAATTTAGGACTAGCAAGTATTGAGCGCATGCGCAAAGTACAAGACAAAAACAACCATGTTGCGGAGATTAAAAATATCTTAAACACACATTCTATAGAGCCGTCAGAAATCAATGCATTCCTTGGTACCATTGACTCTGCGCCAATGACCGAAAAACAAAAAGCATCTAAATTAGTATTAAGACCTAATATTAGCTTGCAACAAATAATGGAACATTCGGTTTCATTAAATGAAAAATTACAAGGAAACGATCCTGATTATTTAGAACAAGCAGAGATACAGGTGAAGTATGAAAGGTATATTGAAAAAGAAAAAGAAATTGTGGAGCGCATGTCTGCTCTTGAAAATAAAATAATCCCCGACAATTTTGATTACGATAAGGTTGCCGCACTTTCCATAGAGGCAATGCAGAAGTTTAAAAAAATCAGACCCCTTACACTTGGTCAAGCTAGCAGAATCAGCGGCGTGAATCCAAGCGATATTCAGATCTTGATGGTCTATATGGGCAGGTAGCCATTTATCAAAAAAACAAAACATACGCTCCTTTGAATCGTTGTTTTTAGTAGCTTTAGAAAGACGAGTTGTTCAAATGAATGTGCGCCTATTGGACACTTAATAAGGACAATTATTTTTTATTCAAAACTAAAATCAACCGCGTATGAGGAGGATTATTTTATCACTTCTTTTGCTTGTTATTGGAGCTGCTGCTATTGCGCAGGAGACCTTTCCAGTGAATGGCGTTAGAGATGTGAGAACAGGTGTGTATGCATTTACCAATGCGACCATTGTTCAAAACGAAAAAACAACTATTGAAAAAGGAACCCTTGTGATTAAACAAGGAAAAATTGTTGCCGTAGGTGCAGCGGTAGAAATTCCTAAAGAAGCAATTATAGTAGATTGTAATGGTAAGTTTATCTACCCAAGTTTTGTTGATCCACTAACCGACTATGGTGCGAATACGCCAAAGCGAGGTGCGGGTGGATTTAATTTTGGTGCTCCCACACAGTTTTTATCAAATAAAGCAGGTGCTTATAGTTGGAACCAAGCGATTAAACCAGAAGTAAATGCAGTAGAGTCTTTTAGTATTGATGAAGCGACGGCTACTGGTTTTAGAAACAATGGATATGGTGTTGTGTTCACACATGTAAAAGACGGTATCGCAAGAGGAACAGGGGCGGTAGTTACATTAGCCGGCACAAACGAAAACAAAACAATTTTAAAAACAAAAGCGGCACAAGTATTTTCATTTGATAAAGGTACATCTACCCAATCTTATCCGGGTAGTTTAATGGGTAGTATTGCATTATTACGCCAAACGTATTTAGATGCAAAATGGTATGCTACTAAACCAGCTGCTGAAGGGGTGAATTTATCCCTTGAGGCGTTTAATGCAAATGCAAGTTTACCACAAATTTTTGTAGCAGACGATAAGTGGTCTACATTAAGAGCAGATCGTATTGCAAAAGAATTTGGCACACAATATATTATTAGAGGCGGAGACAACGGTTACCAAAGAATCGACGAATTAGCAAAAACAAAAGCATCTTATATATTAGGAATAGATTTTCCTGCAGCAATGGATGTGGAAGACGCAAACGATGCAAGATTTGTTGCTTTGTCTGAAATGAAACACTGGGAATTAGCACCTACTAATCCTGCGGCTTTTGAAAAAGCAGGGATTAATTTTAGTTTCAGTATTGCAGACATGAGAGATGGCAAACAATTTTTGACTAACCTTAGAAAGGCGGTTCAATATGGCTTGTCAACAACAAAAGCACTTGAGGCATTGACAAAAACCCCGGCACAACAAATTGGGGTATATGACCAAGTGGGTTCATTAGAGTCAGGAAAATTAGCTAACTTCTTAATTACCACAGAACCGATTTTCAATAGCAATGCAAAAATTATTGAAAACTGGATTCAAGGAAATAAGTATGATGTAAACGCATCAGAGTGGAATAACTTTGCAGGCAAATATAAATTGACCATCAATAATGGTGGAACAAAAACAGACTATACCGTTGAACTTAAAAAAGATTTATCTGCCAATATTATTGGGGCGGATACGCTAGCTGGAAAAGTAGCAGTAAGCGCTTCTTTGGTAAAAATTAGTTTTCCCGAAAGAAAGGGTCGTGGCGCAGAAAGTATTCGCTTAAGTGGCGTGATAGCTGATGGCGGCTGGAACGGATTTGGAACAGATGCTAAAGGTGCAAAATTAACCTGGTCTGCTTCTTTGGTTGAAGCAACTAAAACAACTTCTGCAGAAAAGAAAGCAACGGAGCCTGTTCAATTAATTTCAAAAGTGACCTATCCTTTTGTTGGATTGGGCAACGAAACAATACCGCAACAAGAAACCATCTTAATCAAAAATGCTACGGTTTGGACCAATGAAAAAGAAGGCAACCTTCCTAACACAGATGTATTATTAAAGGCGGGCAAGATTGCAAAAATTGGAAAAGGTTTGACAGAGGCAGGCGCAAGAGTGATTGATGGTACGGGTAAATATTTGAGTGCTGGAATTATTGATGAACACTCTCATATTGCAGCACTATCCATTAACGAAGGTGCAGAGTCGGTTACTGCTGAAGTTAGAATCGGAGACAACATGAATCCCGAAGATATTAATATATACCGTCAGCTAAGTGGTGGTGTAACTTCTTCTCATATCTTACACGGTAGTGCAAACACTGTTGGGGGCCAAACGCAATTGATTAAATTAAGATGGGGCACAACTGATGAGGGTTTAAAATTTGCAGGAGCAGATCCATTTATCAAATTTGCATTGGGTGAAAACGTAAAGCGTACAACGTCTACTAATAACAATCGCTTCCCAGACACTAGAATGGGTGTAGAAGAAGTGTTGACAGACGCGTTTGATAGAGCGGCGGATTATCAAAAAGCAATGAAGGCAAATCCTTTAACAACAAGAAGAGATTTGGAATTAGACGCGTTGGCTGAAATCATGAATAAAAAACGTTTTATTACTTGTCACTCTTATGTTCAAACTGAAATCACTTATGCAATGCGTGCCATTGAAAAATTCAAAGCACAGGGCTATGATTTCAACGTAAATACATTTACGCACATATTAGATGGATATAAGGTAGCAGATAAAATGAAGCTTCATGGATCTAGTGCCGCAACTTTCTCTGACTGGTTTGCATATAAAACAGAAGTGACAGACGCCATTGCTTATAATGCAGCGATCATGCACAATGTGGGTGTAAACACGGTGATTAATTCTGATGATGCAGAGATGGCACGTCGTTTAAACCAAGAAGCAGGAAAAGCAGTGAAATATGGCGGAGTGCCAGAAGAAGAAGCATTCAAAATGGTAACTTTAAATCCAGCAAAAGCGCTTCATGTAGATCATAAGGTAGGAAGTATTAAAGTTGGAAAGGATGCTGATGTAGTTTTGTGGAGTGATAGCCCAATAAGCATCTATGCAAAATCTTTATATACAATTGTAGATGGTACAGTTTATTTTGATCGTGAAAAAGATGCTGAAAAAAGCAAGCAATTAACAGCAGAAAGAACCAGGTTGATTCAAAAAATGCTTGGTGAAAAAAGAGCCGGCATGCCAACAAGACCAGCTATGCCAACAACACAAATTTTATTAGAGTGTGGAGACCATGATCATATGGAAGATCTTAACACTATTTACGAATCTCAAAAAAACTAAGCCATGCAAAAGAAATATTTAAGCATTTTCGCTCTTGCATTGTTAGGTTTAACAGCAAGTGCACAAGACAACGTTTATCCTGCAGCAAAACAAAAGGGGGTAACCGTAATTACACATGCCACCGTGCATGTTGGAAATGGAACAACCCTAACAGATGCGTCTGTTTTGTTTGAAAACGGAAAAATTACTGGCGTAGGAAATGTGGCTGCACCATCTGGCGCAACCCTAATCGACGGAACAGGCAAACACGTTTATCCTGGATTAATCTTACCTAGTTCTGATTTAGGTTTAAGAGAAATCAGCGCTGGCGTTAGAGGTAGCAATGACTTTGCAGAAATTGGAGAAAACAATGCCAACATAAGATCCATCGTAGCCTACAATACAGATTCAAAAATAATCGGAGTGTTGCGCGAGAACGGAATTTTATTAGCAGGCGTTGCTCCTCAAGGCGAATTGATTGAGGGACAAGCAAGCGTAGTTCAATTGGACGCTTGGAACTATGAAGACGCGGCGTATAAAATGGACAACGGTCTTTATATTAATATGCCAAGTTTAATGGCGCGCCGTGGTGGCCGTATGGCGTTTATGCGCCCTGGTCCTGCTGGGGATCCAGTAAAAGCAGCAATGACTAAAATAGAAACGATCAAAACATTTTTTCATGATGCCAAAGCGTATTACCAAGAAAAAACACATGCTGCAAATAATTTAAAATTAGAAGCGGTGCGTGGATTGTTTGAAGGCAAACAAAAGTTATTTGTTCGCG
>JBFYPO010000016.1:0-7489 GCA_041303215.1 Asinibacterium sp.
TCAAAGGAGAGATAGAAAGTTATGTATGGTTTAATAGCGGCCAAAAAGTGATCATGGTGGTGAAAGATTTTAATTATGCAGATTCGGCGAAATCAAAAGTGAGGGTGCCATACGAAATCAATCGTTATAAGTTTAAAGAAGATTACGAAGGTTATTTAGACAATAGAAAAACGCATTTATATGTTTTTGATCTTAGTACCAAAAAGTTAGATACTTTAACAAAAGGAAACTATAATGAATCTGGTGTGGCGATTAGTTCAGATGATGCTATGATTGTATATACAAGTAATATCACCGCTAATCCGGATAAAAATTCGAATACAGATTTATTTTTGTTAACGCTCTCCAATCCAGCAAAGCCTACTCAAATAACTACTTATAAAGGTGCAAACAATAGTCCTGTATTTAGTCCAGACAATTCCAAGATTGCCTTTTTGCAATCCAGCTCTGAAAGAAATTACGACATGTACGATATTACCCAATTGGGCATCTATGATCTAAAAACAAAAACTGCATCGATTGTTTCAAAAAATTATGATCGTGCTTTTTCTTCTATTTTTTGGACTAGAGATGGTCAATCTATTTTGTCTTTAATTGAAGACGACAGAAAACAAAATTTAGTAGCATTTAATATTCAAACACAAAAGGCTAGTTTATTAACCAATGATATGGGTGTCTATAGCTCCATGGATATGAATGCTAAAGGGGATATTGTATTCTTGTATAGTAATTTAGAAACACCGAATGAAATTTATAGTTTTCAAAATTCAACCACCAAACGCCTCACACATTTACAAGATCGTTTTGTAACTCATTTTAAAAAGGGCTACCATAAAGGTTTCCAGTCCGTATCTGCGGATGGCACTTTGGTATCTGGCGTCTTACACTTGCCAGATAGTAACGCAAAAAAATTACCATTGATTTTATTTATACATGGAGGTCCCGTCGCGCAAGATGACTATTCATTTGATATGACGTCAAGAATTTATGCCCAAGCGGGTTATGCGGTTGCTACCGTAAATTACAGGGGCAGTAGCGGAAGAGGCGTTGCCTTTACCAATGCGATTTATGGTGATTGGGGCAATAAAGAAGTAGTAGATATCATTGGCGCTGCTGATTATTTAATCAAAGAAGGTATTGCAGATCCAAACAGACTCGGCATTGCAGGTTGGAGTTATGGGGGTATCTTATCTAACTATACGATAGCTACAGATAAAAGATTTAAAGCTGCTGTAAGTGGAGCAGGTAGTTCATTAATGATGTCTGTCTATGGATCGGATCAATATATTGCTCAATACGAAGAAGAAATTGGCAAGCCATGGGAGAACCCCAAAAAATGGGAGGCTTTGTCTTATCCATTCTATAAAGTAAAAGAGATTAAAGCGCCAACTTTGTTTATGGCAAGTCAGGCTGACTTTAATGTACCAGTCATTGGAGCCGAGCAAATGTACCAAGCATTTAAGTCAGAGGGTATTCCAACTGAGTTGATTATTTATCCAAATCAAAACCATGGCATTAACGTGCCAAGCTATATTGTTCATCGTCACAATGCACATATCAATTGGTTTAATAAATATTTAAAATGAAAATAATCCTTACTTGGGTTTGTTTTATAGGTGTCATTGCTGTGAATGCATTGGCTAATATTTTACCCATCAATGGATATAATACTGGCCAGGTATCTGCGTTCTATCCTAATGCTTTTGTGCCTGCCGGGTTTACATTTTCTATTTGGGGTGTTATTTATACCTTGTTATTGACGTACACCATTGCGTATACATTTTATACAATGCAACGAAATGCTCAAAAGTCAGTGATTGAATTTATAGATAAAGTACACCCATTTTATTTATTGACCTGTGTATTGAATATGGCATGGATTATTGCTTGGCATTATTTACAAATTGAAGTGTCGGTTATCATTATGTACTTGTTTTTAATAACCCTTATACAATTGTTTTTAAAGAGCAGGCCAGCTCTTAACTTGTTAACTAAGACGCAACAATTTTTATTGAATACGCCGTTTATGGTTTACCTGGGCTGGATTGCAGTAGCTACTATAGCGAATAGCACCGCTTTATTGGTGGCTTACCAATGGAGTGGATTCGGCATTGATCCGGCATACTGGAGTGCCATCGTGATTGGCATTGCCACTTTCATTGGCATTGTATTTATTAGAAAATACAAATCAATTGCTTTTTCTGCTGTTTTGATGTGGGCATTTATTGGTATTCATGTAAGCCAAGGCAAAACTTACCCTTTGCTTTTTTCGGTCACTATAGTTGCAATTCTATATTTGTTCTTAATGACAACTATCACCTTATATTATAGTTTTAAAAAAAATAAAATTACGTAAATTGCAGTATGATCACAAAACAAGAATTAAAAACATTTTTCCCGAATTTAGAGGATGGCTTATATGATGCAATTTTAGAAAATGCTGAAATCAAAGAAGTGCCAGCTGGCGCACCACTATTAAAAGTGGGACAAAACATACGTTCAACCATGATGGTGATTGAGGGCACTGTGAAGTTGTATCAAGAAGATGAAGAGGGAGATGAATACTTTATGTATTATATCTCACCAGGCCAAGCCTGTGCGGTATCAATGGTCTGTAGTTTCCAGGCTGAACAAAGCCAAGTGTTGGCAAAAGCAATGACAGATGTGACTTTGATCTCTATTCCTATTAAATTCATGGATAAGTGGTTAAGTGAATTTAAGAGTTGGCATTATTTCGTCATCAAAACATATCGTACTCGATACGAGGAACTTTTAAAAACAGTCAACGAGGTAGCTTTTAAAAATATGGATGAAAGACTAGAGTTTTATTTAAAAAAGCAGGTGGAGAAGTTTGGAACAACTATAAAATTGACCCACCAAGAAATTGCCTCTGATTTAAATAGTTCTAGAGAAGTGATTAGTCGATTAATGAAGAAGATGGAAAAAAATGGATGGATTGTTTTACATAGAAATAGCTTTGAGTGGATAAAGAAATAAGCGGTTGAATGCTATCAAGATCTTATAAAATAAAAAGGCCTCGTATAACGAGGCCTTTTTATTTTATTGAATTAATTGAAATTCATTTCAATTTTAGTGAGGTAATTTATCTCTAAAAAAACCATAGGTCCAAGTACCCGCTACTGCACTCAATATCACTACTAAAATTGCGTAGAATCCCGCACCAACATGTGCAAATAATGGGCCAGGACATGCACCTGTTAATGCCCAGCCAAATCCAAACAACAAACCGCCATAAATTTGACCTTTGTTAAATGTTTTGTCTTCAATTTTGATTTCCTCTCCATGTATGGTCTTGACTTTGAATTTTTTAATCAAGAAAACGGAAATAGCCCCTACTACTACTGCAGTGCCTATTACGCCAAACATATGGAAGCTTTGTAAGCGAAACATTTCTTGAATGCGAAACCAAGAAATTATTTCTGCTTTTACAAATACAATACCGAATAATATACCCACAATGGTATACTTTACATTATACCAAGCAGGATGTGTTTGCTCAGAGGCGTTTACGCAGGCAGTGTTACTATCTATATTTTGTACTCTTTCGTTGTTCATTCTTTAATTTTTATAAGGATAAAATCCAAGGTAAAATAATGTTGGCCATAAAAAAGCCGCCAGCCATAAAACAAATGGTTGCTACAAGAGAAGGCCATTGTAAATTACTTAAGCCCATGATGGCATGGCCTGAAGTACATCCACCTGCATACCTTGTGCCAAAGCCTACTAAAAAGCCTCCAATAACCATCATAATAAATCCACGTACAGTGAACAATGCATCAAAACTAAAAAGTTCTGCTGGTAACATGTAACTGTAATTATTGATGCCATATTGAGCTAATTCTGTTTGTAAAGCAGGATTGACTTCAATGGGCGCGTTGGTCATTAAATAATAATTGGCTAAAAAAGCACCTAAAAAAATACCTCCTACAAAAAAGAAATTCCAGATTTCTTTTTTCCAATCATATTTAAAAAATTTAATGTCTGCAGGAAAACATGCAGCACATACGTGCCTCAAGTTAGAAGAAATGCCAAAAGTTTTATTGCCTAGTATAAGCAATGCTGGAACGATGAGTCCGATAATGACACCAGCTACATACCATGGCCAGGGTTGTTGAATTTGTTCGATCATATTGTGTGGTTTTTATTTACTATAGAATTTTTTAATGGGCTTATAAGGTCCATATTTATGTTGTGTTTCAGAAAAACTATCAGCATAAGGTGCAAATGCAAAGTCTAATGGTTTCTTATCATATTTTGGCCAGTCTTTAGACTGGTCCTTATGAGGCCTTGATTGACTATTCACATAAGCGGCTACATCCCAACATTCTTCTTCTGTTAATTTCGGATTCTCGTGAGATGTTAATTGATAAGGCATATTGTTTTTTACATAGCCTGCAAAGTTGCTGATTCTAAATAAGCCAGCACCATCATTATAACTATGTGGCCCCCATAATGGAGGGTAAGCATATTCTAACTCATCTAGAGTCAGTTGACCTTCTCCATTTGCACCATGACAACTTTGACATTGAGCGGCATATACAATTTGTCCTTTAGATGGATCTGCTGCGCGATCTAAGTAGGCTAACTTTTCGATACCAGATCCGTGAGGTTTTGCTCCTTTTTCAACGTCTTGTCCTAACCATTTTATATAAGCATAGATTGCTTTAAATTCTCTACTATTACTATCTACTGCAGTACCATTTAAACTTCGCTCCATACAATCCGCTACACGCTTGTAAATACTTTCAGTTTGGCCACTTCGATCTCTAAATTTTGGATAGGTTGAAAATACTGCCGCATAATTATTACCCCAAGCTTTGGCGCCTGCTTGTAAGTGACAATTTTGACAATTCATACCATTGGTAATTTGCGCCACACTTCCTTTAGGACCCAAGTATTTAGAAGTGTGTGCAATCAATTCTTGACCGTATATAACTAATTCACGTTCTTCCCCTACAGTCGTATTATCAAGGTAGATGCTTGGCCCCACCCAAGTGCTATCTGTCTTTGCAACGGTTCCATCGATTTTAAAATAATCTCCGCTAATAAAACCTACTAAAAAATAAATACCAACAATAGCGACAAGGCCAATAAGTACGAAATATTGTTTTTTCATTAGTTCAATCTATTTTATTTATCTAAAGTCATAGGTTGTTCCTTGCAATTGTGTTAACAAGGTAGGTGATTGGTCTGTGGCAATTGTTCTGCCTTCTAGTTTTGGGGCTACAGGAGAGTTTGTTGCTAAATAATCTGTGATCACTTGGTGAAGACTAATAGAAGTGGCAACAGGATTTTTTACTTTTTCAATTCTACATAATGTATCATTTGGATCTCCTTCTCTTTCACAAGCTACAATTCGATACAATTTATTTTGATCTAATGCTTGTCCCTTTACTTTCACCCAGTTTACTCTTTGTCCTTTTGGTTTCCCAATGGTACAATTCACTTCCATGCCGGCAAAGCGTACAAACCATCCACCAAATCGTTTGCTTGGATCGGTTGCGAAAGCGTTTTCAAGTTCTTTTTCTAACCAATCTATTATTTGAGCACCTGTAACTTCTCCAGTTTTTGCTGTGGAGTCAACAGGTAGCATATTCCATAAAAACTCATTGGTTATAGCCACTTGATTTTTATTGTCTGGAACAGCTAAGGGCTGACAAAATCTAAATCCATTGCTTAATGCAATATCTGGTTTGAATTTCCACATGACCGCATCCGTAATTAAATTATCCATTGGCGTTTCTAAAACAAAATAGCGCACCAGAGGTGTTTTACTGTAGCCAATCACTTTTGACATTTCGTTTTGATAAGGCGCAGCAGCTTTTTCTACAAGTGCCAATGTTTCCTTATCCGCAGGATATAAAATAGGATCCACATCCATTAATTCGTATACATAGCTTTCCATTTTTCCGTCTTTCACTTTGATATCAAGTCTTCCTAAGAAAGAACCAAAGGCACCACATTCCACCACTTTAGTATACTTGCCTTGGATAGGCACTCTTACACGCTCATGCGTATCTGCTCCTAAAATAAAATCCGCACCCGACACTCGTGGATCGTTGGCAAGGCCCACTTGTTGTGCAAGTCCCATGTGGGTCACAACGAATATAATCCCGCAACCCTCTACTTCTTTTAAGTATTGAATATATTTAGCAACATTGTCTGTTGCATGCGTAAATCCAATCCCTTCGCTATAGGCAGGAGATTGACGTTTAGGCACTAAATGATCTGTATATCCTATAAATCCCACTTTAGCACCTGCAATATATTTAATCCAATAAGGCGGATAAATTAAAGTGCCATTCTCTGCATCATTGGTTTTATGCCACATATTGGCACAAATTTTTGCTGCAGTGGAGTGCCCCATATCATAGAGCATCTTTTTCTTTTTGTAAACCACTTCCCAGTTACCTGGTAAAATTAAATCATAATTAAAAGCATTCATTAGGGGGATCAAAGCTTCTCCTTCTGATAAAGAAGCAACACCATGTCCATGAAAATAATCACCTCCATCGTATAGAATGCTTTGAGGATATTTTGTCCTCAATTGATCAATCATTGTTTTTAAAACCGCTAATCCACCACGTTTTTTATAAACAGCCTTGCCTTCTTCCCAAAAGAATTCATCATGGGTATGTATTTGTGCATGTAAGTCGGTTGTAATGAAAATACTGAATTCATTCGTTGACTGGTTGTTGAAATTGCTATTTGCTGTAGTTGTTTTGATACCTTCTCCACTATTTTTAACGCGCGCATCAGCAGTATTGCTGATGGAAAGGGCAGATGGTAAACCAATGCCAAGTACAGCTGCATTTTTAAGGAAATTTCTACGATCGGCAGGTTTATTTTTCATTTCGATTTAATTGAACACGGAAAATCCGCTTAATTCACAATAAATTAAGTGACTTTTATCACAATCTGAGCGTTTTACCCTTAAACTATCAAAAATGAAAGTTTAAGATGAAATTAAAATGCCCCATATCTGCCTTATTGATATAATATTTAGGGTTATCATAGGTTGCTCCAACTGCATCCTTATAAAAATAGATCAATTGAGCTTCCCAGCCTTTCCAAAATCCTGAAAAAGCATATCGAGTGTCAATATTGTATTGCATATAAGCCGGAAAGCTGTATTTGTTCATGGCAAAATTTTTGATATCAGGCAAATCATAGTAGCCAATACCTAAATTTATATTCAGTGGTACATGCTGCGCTGTAAATTTTGATTTTACTACATACGCATTTAAGTCTCCCATACCTTCATTGCGTTCTCCTAATAAAAAAGTGTAAAAAGGGTCGCGTCCCCATTCTCTGGGCATCATATAGCGACCGTGCTTCGTAATTCTAGTGAAATTCAATGAATGATCCCATTGACCCTGTTTTTTTCCTACTTTACTGCTGATTACAAAGGCAGATTGACTCGGATCAAAATAGGTTTTACTTCGATCTTCATTTCCTCCTTCGTTTA
>JBFYPO010000017.1:0-21030 GCA_041303215.1 Asinibacterium sp.
ATCATAGGAACCAATGATGAAACCTTTATTTAGGCGAATTTTTCGAACTGCCAACGCTTTTTCTAAATCATTGGTTTGTATATAAGCTTTCTCAAGTTTTGCTAATGTCTTTTGTAATTGAATATTGGTTAAGTCCTGACTTGATTGAATCAGTTGAACTTGAATTGGTATAGATTTGGAGAATAATTTCTGCGAATGATAAATATGACCTTTATAGTAATTTAATTGATGTAGGGTTTTTGTATCCTGTTGCGCTTTTGCCCTTTCAATTTCTTGCTCAAGTAGATTTAGCCAAATAGGATCTGATAGTGTGTTTGTAATATGAATTTTCTTGCCAATATCATATAAACTGTCCCAAACGGACATGAGTTGTTTGGCCTGTGAAAAGGGTAAATTTAGATTGGAGTCTACATTTAAGCCTAATGTTTTTAACGTTATTGCAGCTTTTGTATACGCCTTTTGACTATTTGCAAAGAGGGGTAGTAAAAGTAGGATAGTCCATACTAGCGTATTTATTTTATATTTCATTTGAGATTGTAAATATCGCCATGGTTTACATCTCAATATTGAGGTTCATGCCTCATTCTTTTACAAGAGATTTTGCTTCATTTTACAAAGATGAATATACTCTTTAAATCGGTCTCTGCTAAGTTAATTTCCTATACGACGTATGTATTAGGCCTAGCTCTATTTATATTGGTTCCATTTTTTGGAAATAGTCAAATACAAACACTTGGTATCCCATTCCAAGGGGTAGCAAAAGATTATGCTGGCAATTTTGTGAATCAAAGAGATATCTATGTTCAACTTGAACTCCTAGCGAAGGATCAACCTGCTTTAATTTTAATCGACGAAGTACATCAAACTAAAACAGACGAGTGGGGTTTGTTTTCAATATTGATTGGTAATGGCAGGTATATCGGAGGGAAGTATCGTCAATTGTCTCAAATTGACTGGTCAACAGGAAATTATTTATTACGCATTAAAATGGCGATTGCGCCAGAGGCGCCCTTGCCTAATTGGGATTATAAACAACACCTGATTACTTTAGGTTCAACTGCATTTGGCATAGTGCCATATGCCATGTATAGTTTTGCAGCAGGGGGAGTAGATGTTCAATTTAGCTCAAAATTAGACCTCAAGTTAAATAGTACGGATACTTCTTCTATGTTGTCTTTTTACACAAAAAAAACAGTGACCGCTGCACTACAAGATAGTTTACAGTATAAGCTATCCATTCTTGATACTACAAAAATGCTAGCACCTTATCTCAAATCGATTGCGACATTGGATAAAAAACAGTTGGACTCCATTTTAAAGACTACACTAAGGCTTTCAGACAGTGGAAAAAAATATATTACACTTAGTCAGCTTAACGAAAAGACATTCGATACTTTATCTATTTCAAATAGAATTGAAGATAGGATGAAATATACGGATACCCTTTCCTTATCTAATAGAATCAATAAGACCTATCAATATGCCGATACCCTTACTTTATCAGATAGAATTGATAAAAGAATGAAGTATACAGATACGATGCATTTGTCCAATCAAATTGGATTAAGGGAATTAATGTCAAATAAGTCTATCAATATTGCTACTGTTGCAGATTACACAGATGAAATGTATCCGTCTGTTAAAGCAACGAAAGATTATATTGACAATCAGGTTTCGGCTATTGGCATACCAGACGCCTCTATCACTGATGTGAAAATTGCGGCGGGTATACAGGCATCTAAAGTGGGTTTAGCCAATGTGACCAATCATGCACAATTGTATCAATTTAATGGATTAACTGCTCAAATACAAGATTTTGGTACCCCATCCAATGCTGGATTAGCACCTAATTGGACTGCTATTGGATCTACCCATACACTTAATCTACCGATGGCCAATACAAGTTCAGTTACGGCAGGCTTAATTAGTAAAACAGAATTTGATCAGTTTAATACGGCTTATACAACTAGTTTGAATGCATTAACAACCACTGGAAATTCAGGTTTAGCTACTTTAAATGGACAAAGTATTAATGTTCCTAACTATACCATTGCAGGTTTGTCCGGTTTGGTGAATCCTAATTTTATTTTAGCTGGGCCAAGTTCAGGAACAGCAGGTATAGCTCAGTATCGTGCAATCGTATCTGCAGATATTCCAAATCATGCAGCGAACACTACTGGTAATGCTAACACAGCAACTTTATTACAAAATAGTCGATCCATTAATAGTGTCGCTTTTGATGGAAGTGCAGATATTCTTATTAAAGCTAGCACGACGAATAAATTAACGTTTAGTACGGGTGGACTTGGTGCAAGTGCCACTGAAAATTTTGACGGATCTGCAAGTAAAAATATTTCTTACAACACCATCGGTGCTGCACCGATGATAGGTTCTACGCTAATCAGTACTTTAGGTACCATTACATCAGGTATTTGGAATGGCGCTGTAATTGCTGAAACAGTTGGAGGAGCAGGCATGGTTACTGGTTTATTAAAAGCAGATGGTGCAGGATTAGTGAGTGCAGCTTCTGCTATCAATGATTATCAAGTTCCTTTAAGTTTTAGTACACCACTTGCTAATACTGCTAATACCATCTCAATGCTTCAAGCAAATACTAGTAATGCTGGATACCTTTCGAATACAGATTGGAATTTGTTTAATGGTAAAATCAATGCTACAGAAAAAGCCGTTGCAAATGGAGTGGCTACTTTAAATGCATTGGGTAAAATTCCAACATCTCAAATTCCTGCTATTTCTTTTTCTAGTGGTTATGTCGTTTCGAATGAAACACAAATGTTAGCCTTGTCTGCGGCTGTGGTTGGAAGTATTGCTATCAGAACGGACAATAGTAAAAATTATGTATTGAGTGATTCAGACCCTGCACTATTGACGAATTGGTTGGAACTTTTAATGCCTGCATCTGTTTCTTCTGTGAATGGCTACACAACCGGTTCAATCGTTTTAACCAGTTCGGATTTGAGTGAAGGGAGCAATTTGTATTTCACCAATGCTAGGGTCAGGACTGCAGTTGATGGATTTTTAATTGGGGAAGGTGTAATAAATTATAATGCAAGCAATGGTAAAATAAGTAGCTCGCAATCAGGGATAAACACAAACGGATACCTATCCTCTATAGACTGGAATACTTTTAATAATAAATTAAGCAGTTTTGGTACTCAAACTGCGAACACTTTTTACGCTGCACCAAATGGTAATACCGGTGCGCCAGGTTTTAGAACTATAGTTGCTAACGATATACCTGTATTAAATCAAAGTACAACAGGGAATGCTGCAACCGCTAATCTATTATTGACAGCTAGAAATATCAATGGCGTTAGTTTTGATGGCTCTGCAGATATCACCATTCCCTCCAATACGGCTAATGCAATTACATTCAACAATAGCGGGACAGGCGCGGTGTCTACGACTAGTTTTGATGGCTCCTTACCTATCCATATTTCATATAATAGCATTGGTGCTTTACCTACAATAGGTGCGAATACTATTACGACATTGGGTACAGTGAGCACAGGCACATGGAATGCAAATGTAATTGGTTCAAATTACGGAGGTGCAGGAGCAATCACAGGACTTCTTAAAGCAAACGGATCTGGTGTTGTTGCAGCAGCTATTGTTGGTACTGACTTTGAAGTGCCATTAAGTTTTACAGCACCTATTACTAGAACGACCAATTCAATTTCAATTCAAACGGCCACATCTGGGAACAGCGGTATTCTTTCAGCTGCGGATTGGCTAGTTTTTAATAATAAACAAGCCACTATTGCGGCTGGCGCTGGGATTAGTTTAACAGGGGGCAATACCATTCAAATTGGACAAAGTATAGCTACAACAAGTATCAGTACAAATACTATTTCTGCAACAAGTATCAACACTGGTTCAATGATTGCATCAAGTACGATCACGGCAGCAGGAGATATTAGTGCGAAACGTTTTAAATTAACGATGCCTGCTACTACAACAGCAGCCGCAACTACCAATTTGGACTTAAGCACGGGGAATGTGTTTACGATCAACCTAGGCTTAAATGTGACTACTTTAAATTTAACCAATCCAGTCTTGGGGACATATCTAATTAAGTTTGTACAAGATGCAACAGGTACTAGAGATGTTACTTTTCCATCCTCCTGGAAATGGGCTGGTGGGGCAGCACCAAATTTGACCAATACGGCAGGTAAATTAGATATAGTTACTTTAATTTATGATGGTGTAACTTATTATGCAACCATTGTTCAAAATTTTTAAGCATGAAATTTCTAATCTCCATATGCGCTTTTATTTTTTGCAGTCAATTCGTATTTGCTCAGGTAATGCCTCAAGGATTTTTAGTGAACCCTTCTAATTTAACAATAACGATTGGCACACAGGTTTGGATGAAATATAATCTTGATACAGAAGTGTATCAAGATGGCACGCCTATTGAAAGGGCCAATCTATCTTTTTCAAGATCTGTTAGTAGCCCGGGTTGGTGTTATTATTTATACAATGCAACCTACAATCCTATTTATGGTAAATTATACAATGGCTATGCAGTGAATGATAGTAGAAACATTTGTCCAATTGGTTTTAGGGTGCCAACACGTGCAGAATTTACTACGCTAAATACATTTTTAGGGAGTAGTGCTGGTGGTAAGCTAAAAGAAGCAGGAACTGCACATTGGACATCTCCTAATACTGGCGCGACAAATAGTTCAGGATTTACGGCCCTCCCGGGAGGCTATATGGGTGATGCAGGTTCTTCTGGTAATATGAATACCTGGGGGTATTTTTGGACCAAAACTTCAACCGGAACAACCAATTATGTTCGTTATTTAAGGTATACGGATGCTGCATTCACAGAATCAACTGGCTTCGCTTTAGAAGGCGGTGCTTCTGTTCGTTGTATTAAGAATTAAAAATAAGACAACGGAGGTAACTATTTTTTTAAGATAGGTTCCAGCACTTTTAGTTTCCCATCTATTTTTTGTTCGTCTACTTTTAAGTCTAATATTTTAGCTACGAGTGGATAGACATGTACATTCTCAAATCCATCTATTAGTAATCCCTTTTTAAAAGCGGGGCCCCAAGCCATAAAACTTGCGCGCATGGATACTTCCTTGTTATCAAATCCATGTTTGCCAGGAGTAGGTTTACGCGTTCCTAGGTTAAAAACTTGATGAATTGAATTAGGTACTAAAATAAGATCGCCCAATCGATTATACCAATCATCGGATTTCTTATAATGCCAATGTGCTGGAGTTTCGTCTAGTTTATAGGTGGTAAAATTGGTTTCTTTTTTTAGAGCTTGGTAGGTGGATTCAATTTTACTACTGTCTTTGGCATATAAATGCAATAAGGCATCTGACCAAGGTACTGTAAAATAATTTTTATCAACTGCCGCTGGCAAGCCAATCGTATTGTCTACATCCACTGTGGTCATGCCATGGTCTGAAACAAAAATATAATTGATTGGCAAGTTCAAAGGCGCAAGTGCTTCTTGCAAACCGCGTATACTATTATCTACGTACTGTACTGAATTTTTCACTCTTGGGTCTTCCGGGCCATAGGTATGTGCATCATGATCTACATCAGGGAAGTAAAATGTAATCATGTGAGGACGTCTATCTTCGGGTAATAACAACCAGTTTTTTACTGCTTGTATTCTAGTTTCAATTTTCGTTTTTTCATTATAAATATAATGGTAGGTTGGTTTAATCCCTTGAATATCGGCTTCTGATGCCACCCAGAAGAAACTAGCTGAAAGCATTTTTTGTTGTTCTGCTAAAACCCATAATGGAGTCCCTCCATACCATTTACCTTCTGATACCATTTTTTTGTTACTCATGCTATATTGCTTATTGGTCGCCACGTCTATATAGGTATTGTCTACTAAGCCATGATGTGATGGGTATAATCCAGTTACAATAGTATAATGGTTTGGGAATGTAACAGAAGGATACGCGGGTTGCATGTATTTTGCACGTACGCCAAACTGTTGAGTGCTTTGTAAGAATTTTGCATCATATTTTTCGGCAAAATCTGCTCTAAATCCATCCGCAGAAATCAAAATGACATAGGGCTTATTATAATTTTTTGGATCATTTTTAGTCGATAAATTAATCTGCTCAGTGGTATCTTGAGCAAACAAATTTGTTGAAAATAACACAAGTAAAACAAAACTTCTAAAAGCGTTTTTACTAAAAAATTTAAATTGATTTTGCATCTAATTTTTGATTTATTTTTTCAATGATCCAAATGCTTATTACTACAGTTGCTACTCCAACAATCATGCCGCCTCCTAAGTCCATCGGAAAATGTTGTCCAAGATAGACCCTTGAATATGCACAAACAAAAGCGTATATCAAGCCAATAAAGAAAACTGTTTTAGATGGAAATAGATAGGTAGTCAACAAGAATAAAGTAAAGGCGGTAGCGGTATGTCCTGACGGAAAACTATTCATTGAATGCATGATCACGCCCTTGACAGTATGGAGCTCTGCTGTTGGTATGCCACTCGCTATAGGTCTACTCAAGTTGTCCCAGATCAAATTTTTAGGAATTTGAGTCAACAAGGTGGATAAAAGAAAATTCAATAAAATGAATCGAGCATCCTTTTTAAACCAACTAAAAAGGACTATAAAATAGGGGATCCATATCCAGCCTTCTGCTCCCCAAGTAGCCCATTTAAAAAAGACATCGAGCTTTGTTCCGCCATCAAAATTAAACAACATAAATACACTTGTTCTGCTATAGTAAGCACTTGCGCCAATAAGCAATGCTGCAACGAATAGGGTTAGGTTGCGTGCGTAAAGGAACCAAGAGGGTGCTTTCTGAAACATGCTAGTTAAATTACTACTGCAAAATTACAAAATGTTTCAGCGTTAACTCAACTAATTATAGAAATGGTTGTTATAACTTTACGCCATCCAATGAATAAAGCAAACGACCATATAGAAGTAATAGGTGCTAGAGAGCATAATTTGAAGAATTTCGATCTTTCTATTCCTAAAAATCAATTAGTGGTTTTTACAGGAGTAAGTGGGAGTGGTAAATCATCTCTGGCTTTCGATACCATCTACAATGAAGGTCAGCGCCGTTATATGGAAAGTTTTAGTGCTTATGCTAGACAATTTATGGGAGATATGGAGCGCCCAGATGTGGATCAGATCACTGGCTTATCGCCTGTGATTGCCATTGAGCAGAAAACCACCAACAAAAATCCCAGGTCTACGGTAGGTACCGTAACTGAATTATATGATTTCCTTCGTTTATTATTTGCCCGTGCAGGCAAAGCGTATAGTTATGAGACAGGTAAGCCCATGGTACAATTTTCTGAAGCAGAAATCATTCAGGACATTCAAAAAAAATTCAAGGACAAAAAAATTAACTTATTAGCCCCTGTGGTGAGAGGTCGAAAAGGGCATTATAGAGAATTATTTGAAGAGATAAGAAAAAAGGGATTTCTAAAAGCAAGAGTGGATGGAGAGATTATTGAGCTTAGGCCTAAGTTTCAGGTAGATCGTTATAAAATTCATGATATTGAAATAGTAGTAGATCGTATTCCTGTCACAGAGGCAATGAAGACTAGATTAGCTGACAGTGTGCAACAGAGTTTGAAGATGGGGAAGGATTTATTGTTTGTTTTGGAAGAAGGCAAGGAGAAAACGGTTCAATATTCTAAACAATTGATGTGTATCGAAACAGGGTTAAGTTATGAAACACCTTCGCCTAATAGTTTTTCCTTTAACTCTCCTTATGGGGCATGTCCTACCTGCAAAGGGTTAGGGAATGTATATGCGATTGACATGGATTTAATTATGCCGGATAAAACACTTAGCGTGAATGCTGGCGCCATTGCACCATTGGGGGAAGCGCGTGAAGCTAGTGTCTTTACACAGGTGAAGCAATTTGCAAGAAAGCATAAAATAAGTTTAGACAAAGCCATTCAGAGTTTACCCAAAGAACAATTGGATTTGCTTTTGTTTGGTGATAAAAATATTAGTGACAGTTTAGGGTTGGATTTAAACGACGAAAACATACCAGATACTTATACTGGTAGTTACGAAGGCATTGTGCCCATGTTAAAGAGGTGGTTCACTTCTTCTCAAAGCACAGACCATTTAAAGGCATGGGTAGAAAGCTTTATGGAATTAAATACCTGTACTGCTTGTAATGGGGCTAGGTTAAAAAAGGAAAGTCTTTGGTTTAAAGTAAATGAATTGAATATTGCAGCGTTGAACGAGATGCATTTAAATGAGTTGCAAAAATGGTTTTTAGACTTACCAAAAAAATTAGATAAAAAAGACACTCAAATTGCCACTGGTATCTTAAAAGAAATCAATGACCGAATTGAGTTCTTAATGAATGTGGGCCTTTCTTATTTGTCTTTAAGTAGACCCTCTAAATCATTGAGCGGTGGAGAATCTCAACGAATCAGATTAGCCACACAAATAGGTTCGCAGTTACAAGGCATCACCTATATATTAGATGAGCCTTCTATAGGATTACACCAAAGAGATAATCAAAGGCTGATTGTTGCATTGAAACAATTAAGAGATATTGGTAATACGGTATTGGTCGTAGAGCATGATAAAGACATCATGATGGCATCCGACTATCTAGTGGACATTGGTCCTAGGGCGGGCATCCATGGCGGACATGTGGTTGCAGCAGGTACGCCTAAATCTTTTTTGAAATTAAAATCTGATACTGCTTTGTATTTAGCAGGGAAAAAATCGATTGACATCCCTACAGAACGAAGGAAGGGGAATGGGCATTATATTGAAATTAAAGGGGCAACGGGTAATACATTAAAAAAAGTGAATGCAAGTTTTCCTTTAGGCACTTTGACATTAGTAACGGGCGTGAGTGGTTCCGGTAAGTCTACCTTGATCAATGAGACATTGTATCCCATATTATCTCAACATTGTTATGATAGTAAGACAAAGCCCATGTCTTATCAATCTGTTACTGGGTTAGAGCATATTGATAAAGTGATTGAGATAGATCAATCTCCTATAGGACGAACGCCAAGAAGTAATCCTGCCACTTATTGTGGTTTCTTTACAGATATTAGAACCTTATTTGCTGCCGTGCCAGAAGCAAAGATTAGAGGCTATCAAGCTGGAAGATTTTCTTTCAATGTAAAGGGTGGAAGGTGTGAAGTATGTGAAGGGGGTGGAATGCGTGTGATAGAAATGAATTTTTTACCCGACGTGTATGTGCATTGTGAAAAATGTGCTGGTAAAAGATACAATAGAGAAACATTAGAAATTAGGTATAAAGGTAAATCCATTAGTGATGTATTAAATATGACTGTAGAGGAGGCTTGTGAATTTTTCCAGGCAGTGCCATTCATTTATCGAAAAGTAAAAGTGTTACAAGAAGTTGGGTTGGGTTATATTACACTAGGTCAATCTGCTGTGACTTTAAGTGGAGGAGAGGCGCAACGTATTAAGTTAGCTACTGAATTAGGTAAAAAAGATACAGGTAAGACTTTTTATATTTTAGATGAACCTACTACAGGATTGCATTTTCAAGACATTCAATTATTGATTGGTGTTTTGAATCGCTTGGTAGATAGAGGCAATACCGTTTTAGTGATTGAGCACAATATGGATGTGATTAAAATGGCCGACCATATTATAGACATGGGGCCAGAAGGTGGATCGGCAGGTGGTATGGTACAATTTACAGGTACACCTGAACAGATGATCAAAAAATCAAAAACACATACAGCACAGTTCCTGGCAATAGAAATGGAGTAGTTTACTTTCTGATCATTGGAATATGCTCAATCGCATCTTCATAATACATGTCGCCCGCTTTTTCAAATCCTTGTTCTTCGTAGAATTTTTTAAGGTACAATTGTGCGCCAATTTTAATCGAACTTTTTCCAAATAATCTTTCACATTCTGTAATGGAATATTGCATCAATGCTTTTCCAATGCCAAGGCCTCTATGTCTCGGTGAACCTACAACACGCCCAATACTTTGATAACCTGGATAAGATTGATCTTTGTCGAACAAGCGGGTACTTGCAACCAATTCAGTTCCGATCCATCCCATGGTATGGTAGGCGATCTGGTCATTATTGTCCATATCTAAAAACACACAGTTTTGTTCTACTACAAATACCTCGGATCTGAGTCTTAAAATAGCATACAATTCATCTACTGTTAGGGCTGAAAACGGCTTTGTTACCCAATTTATGTTGGAATGGTTTGACATAGGCACAAAAATAGGGGATAAACCAAATTCATTGTCGATTAATGAGGGCAATCCCAACTTTATTTTGCAATTTTGCCCAAATTTGATCCCCACATGAGCAAAAAAGTAGCCATAATTGGTGCCGGTCCAGCAGGGTTAACTGCTGCTTATTTATTAGGTAAAGCCGCACAAGATGTAACTGTATTTGAGAAAGATCCACAATATGTGGGAGGCATTTCTCGAACAGAATCCTACAAAGGGTATCATTTTGATATTGGTGGTCACCGCTTTTTTTCAAAATCTAAAGAAGTGGAAGATTTCTGGACAGAAATCTTATCGGATGAATTATTAGAGCGTCCAAGAAGTTCCAGGATATTTTATAATAAAAAATTCTTCTCTTATCCTTTAGCGGCATTCGAGGCCTTGATGAAATTAGGCATCTTTGAAAGCTTTTTATGTGTAATGAGTTATTTAAATGCAAAACTATTTCCAATAAAGGATCCTCAGAATTTTGAAGATTGGGTAACCAATCAATTTGGAAAAAGATTGTTCAATATTTTCTTCAAGACCTATACTGAAAAAGTATGGGGTATTCCTTGTAAAGAGATTTCTGCAGATTGGGCAGCTCAACGTATTAAAGGATTGTCACTGAGTAGTGCAGTGTGGAACGCTTTATTTAAACCATCTGGTAAAAAGAGCAAAGGAGATGTCATTAAAACATTGATTGATTCATTCCGTTATCCAAAACGTGGTCCAGGAATGATGTGGGAAGAATGTGTTGTTAAGAGTAAAGCTTTAGGGGTAAAGATCGAGATGAACACTGGCGTGCAAAAAATAGAAAAGACGGGAGCTACTTGGAAAGTATATACTTCAAATGGGGCGGTATTGGAAGGGTTTGATTATGTATTGTCTTCTGCACCCATGCGTGAATTAATTCCAGCAGTGGCGCCTGCGTTTAGTGCACCTGTTTTACATGCTGCAAGTCAATTAAAATACAGAGATTTTTTAACGGTAGTATTAATTTGTAAAGACCAAGACGCATTTAGCGATAACTGGATTTATATTCATGAGCCAAATGTAAAAGTGGGACGTATCCAAAACTTTAAGTCTTGGAGTCCTTACATGGTACCAGATCCAGAAATGGCTTGTTATGGATTGGAGTATTTCTGTTTTGAAGGAGATGGTTTGTGGACGAGTAGTAATGAGGATTTAATAGCTTTGGGTACTAAAGAAATCGATCAAATTGGTTTAACCAAGCCATCTGCTGTGGTAGATGGATATGTAGTGAGACAGCCAAAAGCATATCCTGTTTATGACCATGAATACAAGGATCATTTAAATGTGATTCGTGAAGCATTAAAGCAATATCAAGGATTGTATTTAGTAGGCCGTAACGGTATGCATAAATACAATAACCAAGATCATAGTATGATGACAGCTATGTTAGCCGCAAAGAATATTATTGCTGGTAAAGAAATCTATGATCTTTGGGATGTTAATGAAGATGCAGAATACCATGAGGGTGGAGACCGCGGAGCTGCTAGTGGTATAGTAGGTCGAGCTGTGCCAGAAAAGATTATGAATTAAATGTTGAACAAACTATGTTAAAATAGTTGTATCCTAATAATAAAGGCCCCGATTTGGGGCCTTTATTATTAGGATAGGTCTTTGTTATTATTCAAATAGATAATCGTATTCTTTTACCAATTTTAAAGTCATACGAACATGAAGTATACCTGCGGCGCCAATGATAAATAGAATATAAGAGGCAGTGCGCATTACTTTTAAGACAAATTGACTATTGAATTCAGGAGGAAGTCCAGTTTGTTGTGCTAAAAATTCATCTACGAATCCAGTTAGAGTAACATCGTTAGATACAAGTATGCTCACTGCGTTTAAAAAGATTAAACTGAACATCAATAAACTTACAAATGCGTTTACTTTGATCCAGTCCTTTAATTTGGTGGTCATTATTTGCTCTCTTTCAATCCCTAATTTCAAAAACTTGAAGCTGGCAAAAATATAAATTACTATACAAGCCATTGCAAAAACTATAATTAATGCACTTGGGTTTGCTAAGGCAGAAAACAGCAAGATACTGTCTAAAAAGCCAAAAAACAATCCAATTGGAAGTAATAGATAAGATAGTACTAAATACAATTTCGAAGGTTGTTGCATAGGACTACTTTAAATTAAGTTTGATATGCAATTCGTCAAATTGTTTGTCGTCAATGCTACTTGGTGCATCCAACATCACATCACGTCCACTATTATTTTTAGGGAATGCAATAAAGTCTCTAATGCTTTCGCTTCCACCTAACAAAGCACATAAACGATCAAATCCAAATGCGATACCTCCATGTGGCGGAGCGCCGTATTCAAAGGCACCTAATAAGAAACCAAATTTATGCTGTGCTTCTTCTGGAGACATACCCAATGCGGCAAACATCTTCTCTTGTAAGTTTCTTTGGAATATACGAATAGAACCACCCCCAATCTCATTGCCGTTTAAGACCATATCATACGCATTGGCTTTGATATTGGCATAAGGATGTTCTAAATACTTAGCAGCATCTTTAATCTCTGGCGCATTGTTGATCATGATGTCGATATGATCAGGCTTAGGAGAAGTGAATGGATGGTGTCTAGCAACCCATCGGTTTCCTTCTTCGTCGTATTCAAATAGAGGGAAGTCCATCACCCATAATAATTTAAATTCATCTTCTTTTCTGAATCCTAATTGCTTGCCTAAGGATAATCTTAATTCACTGATTGCCTTACGTGTTCTTTCTTCGGCACCTGCTAAAATTAATATTAAATCTCCCGCTTTTGCATTTGCTGCAGAAGCGATGGCTTTCAATTTATCTTCTGAGTAAAATTTATCTACACTACTTTTAAAGGTGCCATCCGCATTGCATTTGATAAAGACCAAGCCTTTCATGCCAATTTGAGGACGCTTTACCCATTCTGTTAATTCATCTGTTTGCTTTCGCGTAAACTCACTACATCCAGGAGCTGCAATTGCAATCACTGTTTCAGCTTCGTCAAACACTTTAAAATCAACGCCATTAATTAAATCAGCCTGATCTGCTTTGTCTGAAAATACATGTGCTGGTTTTTTCAAATTGCATAATTCCATGCCAAATCGAATGTCTGGTTTGTCATTACCATAACGCCACATAGCATTTTCCCAAGTCATTCTTTGAACGGCTTCTGTGTAATCAATATTTTTAACGTCTTTGAATACGCTCTTAACTAATCCTTCAAACATGTTTAAGATATCTTCCTGCTCCACAAAACTCATCTCACAGTCTATTTGTGTAAACTCTGGTTGGCGATCTGCTCTTAAGTCTTCGTCTCTAAAACATTTTACAATTTGGTAATAACGATCATAGCCACTCACCATTAACAATTGCTTAAAAGTTTGTGGTGATTGTGGAAGTGCATAAAATTCACCAGGGTTCATTCTACTTGGCACCACAAAATCACGTGCACCTTCTGGAGTTGACTTGATTAAAAAGGGCGTTTCGATATCCATGAATCCATTTTCATGTAAATAATTGCGTGTAGCACGATTTACCTGGTACCTTAATTCAAGGTTCTTTTTTACGGCATTTCTTCTTAGGTCCAAAAAGCGGTATTTCATTCTAATATCATCTCCACCATCTGTATCATCCTGAATGGTAAATGGGGGAACGATAGAGGCATTTAATATTTTGAATTCCGTCACCTCAATTTCAATTTCACCAGTGGGGATATTTGCATTTTTGCTGGAGCGTTCAATCACTTTTCCTTTTGCTTGAATCACAAATTCACGACCTAAAGGTTGTGCATCCAGTTGGGCTTGTAATGTTTCCCCTAATAAAAGCTGCGTAATACCATAACGGTCTCTTAGGTCCACAAAAGTAATGGCACCGAATTTACGAATGGTTTGCACCCAACCAGCAAGGGTTACTTCTTGGTTGACAAATTGGATATTTAACTGACCACAATGGTGTGTACGATACATAGCTTACTATTAAATTGAAAGGTCTGCAAATATAGCCCAAATCCTATAAAATACCGATCTTTGGGCCATGAGCGAATCAAGTATATCCAAACAGTCTAGACGTGCAATTTTATCGGGTTATTTTTTCTTTACTGGGATCTGTTTTGCAAGTTGGGCGAGTAGAATACCCGACATTAAATTGGCTTTAGGCTTGACGGATGCACAGTTTGGGGGCATGCTTTTATTTCTGCCCCTTGGTTCCTTCTTGGGGATACCCATTTCAGGAAGTTTGACGGCAAGACATGGCAGTAATAAAATGCTCAAAATCGCATCCATTTTATATCCTCTAGCATTAGTCAATATTGGTTGGGCCGCTGAAACAATGGTGTTGCACCTTGCCATTGCACTATTTGTTTTTGGAATGATCGGAAATTTGTTCAATGTGTCTGTGAATACGCAAGCTGTTGAATTGGCTAAATTGTTTGATAAAAGTATCATTTCTAGTTTCCACGGATTTTGGAGTATGGCTGGTTTTGTTGGCGGATTAGTAGGTAGCTATTTTATTGCTGCATCGATGTCACCCCTCATACAATTTTTAGTTATTCTTTCCTTTGGCTATATTTTTCTATTCACTACACAGATGCATTTATTACATAGTGCTTCAAACAAAGAGCCGCTTAAAAAAATGTGGACGAAGCCAACACCATTAATGTTTCAGTTTGGCTTGATTGCTCTAAGCAATATGATTTGCGAGGGTATGATGTTTGATTGGAGTGGGGTGTTTTATCAATCCGTGGTGAAAGTATCAGAGAGCCAACGAACAATTGGTTATATCAGTTTCATGGCTTGTATGACCACAGGAAGAATGTTTGCAGATGCACTTATTAATTATTGGGGAGCAAGAAAACAATTAATGTTAAGTGGTTTATTAGTCACCTTAGGATTGATCGTAGCGATTATTTATCCTACCATCCTTACAAGTACGATTGGATTTATGTTAGTTGGCTTTGGCGTTTCCTCAGTCATACCAACTATCTATGGTAGTGTAGGAAAATCAGCAGAACCTGGTCAAGCAAGTATTGCATTGGCTTCTGTATCCTCTATTGGTTTTTTTGGATTTTTAATTGGCCCGCCAATTGTTGGATTTTTATCTGGAGCACTTGGATTAAGATGGGCTTTTTTAACCATCTCGATTTTAGGCTTAGCTACCTTTATTCAATCCTACCGGTTAAAAAAGTATTTATAAGGTTTGAGGATCTTCTTGATGTCGAGGTTTGTACCAAAGATAATAATAGGCTAGGATCAACATACCAATAACAAATGGAATCATGGCTAGATGTTTTACATTCATCCCATAGCCAATAGGAAGGTGATCTACACCAAAAAATTCAGTACACATCCAAAAAGAGTTCGCAGAAATCCATACCGTGATGGCCAAATTGTGACACAATTCAGAAACAATATTTCTTGTCCTCCATGCAATCACGATCGAAATAATCATGGTAGGTAGGATCATCAAAATGCCTAGCCAAGAAAAGCCCATACACCAGCCAATATCTTTAAAGATCCAAAACACAATATGCAAATTTTCCATTTTACGATAAGCAATTGGAATATTATAATAAGTCTTTTGATCTTCTGTCATTGAGTGGTTGAAATAAGTTTAAATAAATGGGTTGAAAATAAAGATAAATATTATTGTAATTATTTATGCTTGAAAAGATTGGTTTTCTAAAATTATTTTGAATCTTTCCAAGCTTGCTTCTGGATGAATGGGTGTGCCATTTTCGCAATGCGCTATCAAAGCTTGTGCAAAATAAGGTGCTAATGAGCAACCTTTGGTGCCCATGCCGTTACAAATACCAAGTGATGGATAGACGGGATGTAAGCCTACAAAGGGTCTGCGTTCTTGATTGGCTGGCCTTAATCCGGCTATATGATCAATCGTCGTAAAAGGAATTTTTAGTAATTGGGTTAAAGCAGTTTCTATTTTTATTCTAAATGCTGCTGAAGGAAGGGTATTTTCATATTGCCATTCATAATTTGAACCCACCCAAAATAATTGGTCCTTCCATGGTACAATAGAAATATTGTGTTTGTAGATGGCTTGAGGGGGGAGGTCTTTTATTTCAACAATCAATGCTTCACCTTTATTGGGCGCAAAAGGAAGTCCTTTAAAAAAGGGGTTCCCCATACTGCTTACACCATCACTGAATAATATTCTTTTTGCATGGTAGTTTTTCCAAGCAACGCCCTCTTCTGAAATATGTAAATCGGAAATATCAAAGTTAGCTTCGACATATTGTTCATTGGCAACTAAGGAGGCTTTCCATGTTGTTAACATGGTATTTAAATCTATCCAAATACTTTGGTTGATTTGTCCTGTTCCAAAAGGCGTGTGCATCCATTGTTCAAAATCGGATGTATTGTTTTTTTGCAAGTAGATATTGTCGTTTTCAAAACGATAGTCAAAACTTTCTTGCATTTGTGCAGAAGGATGTATTAAAATAACCGGTGTTTCTTGTACAATCTTAATGTTTAAAAGTTCCGCTACATCACTGTATGCTTTCAAGGCAAAGGGAAGGAATTGATCAATCATCCAGGTTTGCACAATCCTTCTTCCAGTAACAGGGTTGATTACACCACTCGCTACTTTGGATGCGGCAGGTTTCGAAGCATCATTGATGACCACAAAAGATTTCCCAGCGGCTTGTGCATAATAACTTAGCCAAGTACCTACAAGGCCTTGACCAACAATAATATAATCGACTTTTTTATGGGAATGTTGTTGCTCCAATATTTATTGCTTAATAGAGGTGGGAATGGTGACACGAATACTATCTTGTATCGTATCCACTTTAGCCACTAATTCTAAATTGAATTTACCTTTAAATTCATGGGGTACTGTAAATGGAAATTCAGTTTCAAAAGTTTCATTGGCAATCGTAGTGAAATATTGAAAGGGGAAAAAGTTCAAGAACCAGCCATCCACTGATTGCTTTGTTTCATTATTGAATAAACTTAGTTGTAAATGACCAATTTGCTCCTTTGCCAAATGATGTTTCACTTGCACTTTTAATTGGATCGATTCTCCATGATACATTTGTTGAGGTGCTGTAAAATGTATGCTCAATAGTTTTTCTTGTGCAGCCGATTGGTGCGTACTTAAGACGAAGCAAAAGAAGATTGTATATAAAAAGCGCCTGCTCATTTTCATCTTTCAAAAATACAATAAAAAATCCCTTAGCATGGGTATACTAAGGGATTCCTTTATGCATCGAAATGGTTTATTTCTTTAAAGCAGCTGCCATTGTTTTACCAATATCAGCAGGGCTAGCACAAACGTGGATACCACATGCAGCCATAATTTTCATTTTTGCTTCAGCAGTATCATCTGCACCACCAATGATAGCACCAGCATGACCCATACGACGTCCTGGAGGCGCTGTTTGACCTGCGATGAAACCTACTACAGGTTTTCTCATATTGTCCTTGATCCAATTGGCAGCGTCTGCTTCCATGCTACCTCCAATCTCACCAATCATGATGATACCTTCTGTAGCAGGGTCGTTCATTAATAATTCAACTGCTTCTTTGGTAGTGGTTCCAATGATTGGGTCTCCACCAATACCAATGGCAGTAGTGATACCTAGTCCAGCTTTTACCACTTGGTCAGCAGCTTCATAAGTTAATGTACCGCTTTTTGATACGATACCTATGGTTCCTTTCTTGAAAATAAATCCTGGCATGATACCCACTTTTGCTTCCTCTGCAGTGATTACACCAGGACAGTTTGGTCCGATTAATCTTGTGCTCTTACCGGCTAAGAAATTCTTTGCCTTCACCATATCTTGAACTGGGATACCTTCTGTGATACAAACAACTAATGCAATACCTGCGTCAGCTGCTTCCATAATTGCATCTGCAGCAAATGCTGGAGGCACAAAAATGATGCTTACATCAGCGCTAGTTGCTTTAACTGCGTCAGCGACTGTATTAAAAACGGGTCTGTCTAAATGCATTGTACCACCTTTTCCTGGGGTTACACCACCTACTACTTGCGTTCCATATTCGATCATTTGAGTCGCATGGAAGCTACCTTCTGTTCCTGTGAAACCTTGTACAATAACCTTTGATTGCTTATTTACTAGTACTGACATAGTCTACTATTTATTAATTATGGCGCAAAAATAGGCTAAACCAGCTTTTTTTACCTTTATTTTTCAACAAAAATTTGATGTTTTTTTCTAAATGGCTGGCAAGTACTACTTTTGCGCTTCACCTAGTCATTTTAATAAAACATACTTATGGCAACAACATCAGACATCACACGTGGAATGATCCTAAAATTGGACAATAGTTTATATACTGTAGTTGAGTTTGGAGAGAACAAAACAGCTCGTGCAGCAGCTAAAATTTGGGCTAAATTAAAAGGGGTAGACAATAAGCGTTCTATCGAAAAAACATGGAACAGCGGTGAAACGGTGTATCCAGTTCGTGTTGAGAAAAAGACTTTTCAGTTCTTATATAAGGATGACAGCGGTTATAACTTAATGAACAACGAAACTTTTGAGCAAATTGTAATGGCAGAAGAAATGATTGATGCCCCACAATACCTTATCGAAGGAGCTGAAGTATTTGTATTCATGAATACAGAAACCGAATTGCCAATTGGTGCTGAATTACCAGAAAAATTAGATGTCTTGATCACTTATTGCGAAAATGGTGTGAAAGGAGATACAGCAACTAGGGCTTTAAAAGCTGCTACTATTGAATCAGGAGCTACAGTGATGGTGCCTTTATTCGTAAACGAAGGGGAGAAGATCAAGATCAATACCAAAAACGGAGAGTACGTAGAGCGCGTAAAGTAGATTTTAAAAGCCAATTTCTAAATATTGGCATCGAATAAATTCCTCAAAAAAAGGGTCATTTTTAATAAAAATGGCCCTTTTTTTGTTGTTTTTTGGCAAAAAAGACCCATTTTTGCCCAAATTAACCAAATATGGACTTAAAACAAATTCACGATTTAATTAAGGTAGTCAACAAAAGCAATATTGGAGAAATTAGCATCGAAGACAAAGATGGTAAAGTAACCATTAAGCAAAAAGAAGATAAAATCACTGTGACATCAGCTCCGGCACAAACAGTGTATGCTTCAACTCCTGCTGCACCAGTTGCTGCTGCGCCAGTTGCCGCTGCACCAGCCGCTGCTCCTGCTACAGATAATTTGATCACTATTAAGAGTCCTATGATTGGGACTTTCTATAGAAGAGCTGCTCCAGATAAGCCGTTGTTGGCAGAAGAAGGAACAGAAGTAAGTACAGGTAAGGTGGTTTGTATCATTGAAGCGATGAAGTTGTTCAATGAAATCGAATCAGAAGTAAAAGGTACGATCGTTAAAGTATTGGTTGAAGATGCAAGCCCAGTTGAGTTTGATCAACCATTGTTTTTGGTGCAACCTGCATAAGGTCTCCCCAACTTTTAACTTAAATTAAAAAGATGTTTAAAAAAATATTGATTGCCAACCGAGGCGAGATCGCTTTGCGTATCATAAGAACTTGTAGAGAAATGGGGATCAAAACGGTAGCCGTTTATTCTACTGCTGATAAAGATAGCTTGCATGTTAAATTTGCAGATGAAGCTGTTTGTATTGGTGGTCCAAAGAGTGCAGAATCGTATTTGAATATCCCTCATATCATGGCTGCTTGTGAAATCACCAATGCGGATGCAGTGCATCCTGGGTATGGTTTCTTAGCAGAAAATGCAAAGTTTGCACAGATCTGTGCAGACCACGGCATTAAGTTTATTGGACCAACTCCAGAGATGATTAATAAAATGGGGGACAAGATCACTGCGAAAGAAACTATGATCAAAGCAGGTGTTCCTGTGGTTCCAGGTGGAGAAGGTTTATTGGAGAGTGTGGAAGAAGCAAAGAGATTAGCCAAAGAAATCGTTTACCCAGTCATCATTAAAGCAACAGCAGGTGGTGGTGGTAAAGGAATGCGTGTGGTATGGAGCGAGGCTGAAATTGAAAAAGCATTTAATGATGCAAAGATGGAAGCTGCTGCAAGTTTCAAAAATGATGGTTTATACATGGAGAAATTTGTGGAAGAGCCAAGACATATTGAGATACAAGTTGCGGGTGACCAATTTGGCAATGTGTGTCATTTGAGTGAACGTGATTGTTCTATTCAAAGAAGACACCAAAAATTAGTGGAAGAATCTCCATCCCCATTTATGACAGCAGAATTGCGTCAAAGAATGGGAGAAGCTGCGATTAAAGCGGCGGCTGCAATTAATTATGAAAGTGTGGGTACGATTGAATTCCTTGTGGACAAGCACCGTAATTTCTACTTTATGGAAATGAATACGCGTATTCAAGTGGAGCACTGTGTTACAGAGGAAGTAGTAAGCTATGACTTGATCAAAGAGCAAATTAAAATTGCTGCTGGTGAAAAGATTTCTGGTAAAAACTACGAACCACAATTACATGCTATAGAATGTCGTATTAATGCGGAAGATCCATACAATGACTTTAGACCGTCACCAGGCAAGATCACTGTGTTGCATACCCCAGGTGGACATGGTGTGCGTGTAGATAGTCATGTATATGCTGGATATGTAATTCCTCCTTACTATGATTCTATGATTGGTAAATTAATCACCGTAGCACAAACGCGTGAAGAAGCGATTAATACCATGTATCGTGCATTGAGCGAATATGTAATTGAAGGAGTGAAAACTACTATTCCTTTCCACTTACAATTGATGCAGAACGAAGATTTTAGAAAAGGAAACTTTACCACTAAGTTCTTAGAAAGCTTTAAGATGAAGTA
>JBFYPO010000018.1:0-6423 GCA_041303215.1 Asinibacterium sp.
ACCATATTGATGTAAGTCCTGCATTAAATATTTTCCAGAAGGTTTAAAATCTGCAAGTACAGGAATTTTATCACTGATGGTTTGAAAATCGTCTTGCGTAAATTGAACACCTACACTCTTAGCCATAGCAATCATATGTAATACCGCATTGGTACTACCGCCTAAAACCATTATCACCGCGACTGCATTTTCAAATGCTTTACGCGTCATGATATCTCTTGGTTTTATATCACGCTCTAATAATAACCTTATTGCTTTTCCAGCATCCTTACATTCCTGTTGCTTCTCCTCGCTCAGTGCTGGATTGGAAGAAGAGTAGGGTAAGCTCATGCCCAATGCTTCAATCGCAGAGGCCATGGTGTTTGCTGTATACATGCCACCACAAGCACCTGCGCCTGGACAAGCATGTTGTACGATCCCTTTAAAATCGGCTTCATCCAATTGCCCCGCCATTTTTTGTCCCAATGCCTCAAACGCAGAGACAATATTTAAATCCTGTCCTTTATAATGTCCTGGTGCAATCGTACCGCCATAAATCATAATAGAAGGTCGATTCAATCTACCCATCGCTATAATGGAGCCTGGCATATTTTTATCGCAACCCGGCACTGCAATCAATCCATCATAATATTGTGCGCCACAAACAGTTTCAATACTATCTGCAATCACATCTCTACTCACTAAGGAATAACGCATACCTGGGGTACCATTACTCATGCCATCACTCACACCAATCGTATGAAATGTTAATCCCACTAAATCATTTGCCCAAATACTTTTTTTAATATCAGCAGCTAAATCATTTAAATGCATATTACAAGTATTGCCATCATAGCCCATACTTACAATACCTACTTGTGCTTTATTTAAATCTTCGTCTGTTAATCCAATACCATAAAACATAGCCTGCGCAGCTGGCTGCGTTGGGTCTAAGGTGATGGTCTTTGAGTATTTATTTAATTCCATAATTTATATTATTGTTGATTTATGCAAACGCTCATGAATTGGGTGCTTTTCGCCCTTGGCATGTCGCTCAATAAATTCTGCTACGATATCTCCAATCGCACTGGTGGTATAGCTATTGCTAGCGTCAATATCTTTTGTGACAAAGCCATTATTCAAACACCAGTCTACCGCGGTACGCACACTATTTGCTTCTTCGTTTAATCCAAAATGATCTAATAACATTGCAGCAGATAAAATAGAACCCATTGGATTAGCAATGTCTTTTCCTTTTGCTTGCGGATATGAACCATGGATGGGTTCAAATAAAGCCACCGTATTACCTACAGACGCCGATGGCAATAAGCCCAATGAACCTGCTAAGACAGAAGCTTCATCACTGATAATATCACCGAATAAATTTTCTGTTAAGACCACATCAAACTGCGCAGGGTTCAAAATAATTTGCATCGCTGCATTGTCTACAAATAAATAATCAACCGTTACGTCTTTGTATTCCGTTGCAATTGCTTGAACTACCTTGCGCCATAATCTGGACGTCTCTAACACATTGGCTTTATCTACTAGAGTGAGGTGCTTTTTTCTTTTTTGCGCATATTGAAATGCCAAATGTGCAACACGCTCAATTTCCATCACGCTATAAGCACAATCGTCTTTCGCAATAGTACCATCCTCGCTTAAAGATTTTGCACCAAAATAAATACCCCCTGTTAATTCTCTAAAAATTACAAAGTCTACATTTTCCAAATACTTTGCTTTAAGTGGAGACAAATGTTGTAAAGAGGTATAGGTTTTTACCGGACGTATATTAGCAAACAACTGTAATTCCTTACGCAATTTTAATAAGCCTTGCTCTGGTCTTACTTTTGCAGTTGGATCATTATCGTATTTAGGATCTCCAATGGCACCAAATAAAATACCATCGCTGTTTTTACAAATAGTAATGGTTTCATCGGGTAAAGGATTGCCCGTTTCATCTATGGCTGCAGCACCCATCAACGCATGCGCATAGGTAAATTGATGACCATATTGCTTGGCAATCATGTTTAACACTTTGATAGATTGGTTGGTTACTTCTGGACCTATGCCATCTCCTAATATCACCGCGATTTTCTTTTCCATACTATTTAAATTCTTTTAGCGTCTTTTAGTGACAATTATATTATTGAAGCTTTTAAATTAGCTTGTTGCTGCATTTATTGTTTTGCTTCAAATGCTGCTATCTCTTCCCTCATGTTTAATAGATAATCAATATCATCATAGCCGTTTAATAAACATGTTTTTTTGTAGGCGTTAATTTCGAATGTTTCCGATGCACCTGTGGCATCAATCGTAATAGTTTGTGCTGCTAAGTCAATGCTTAAAGTGGCTTCTGGACCCTGCGCAAAAATGGTTTGCAAAAAGGCCTCCGTCACTGTCACAGGTAAAACCCCATTGTTTAAGGCATTGTTTTTAAAGATGTCTGCGAAAAAACTAGAAACGACCACCTTAAAACCATAATCTAAAATGGACCATGCGGCATGCTCTCTTGATGAGCCACAACCAAAATTCTTTGCAGCAACTAATATCTCTCCACTGTATTGAGCTTGATTCAAAACAAAATCTGCTTTTGGTTTTGTTTCATCGTCATTTTCGTATCTCCAGTCCCTGAATAAATTTTTACCGAAGCCTTCCTTAGTCGTTGCCTTTAAAAAACGTGCAGGTATAATTTGATCTGTATCTACATTCTCGATTCTTAAGGGGATAAACCTGCTCGTTATTTTTTGTAATGATTGCATATTCGAATGGTTAAGTAGTTATGAATAACTGCTTGAATTAATTTAATAAGGTTCTGATGTCGGTGATTTTTCCAGTCAACAAAGCGGCAGCGGCAGTCAATGGGCTCACCAACATGGTTCTTGCCCCTGCACCCTGACGTCCTTCAAAATTTCTGTTACTTGTACTTACACAATATTCGCCTGCAGGTATTTTATCTTCGTTCATACCTAAACAAGCGCTACAGCCTGCTTGTCTGATCTCTACACCCGCTGCTTCAAATATTTTATCCAACCCTTCTTTTTTAATTTGCTTTGCTACTTCTTGTGAACCTGGCACAATCAATGTTTTTACACTTGGGTGTTTTTGTTTGCCCTTGATAATACTTGCGACCAATCTAAAATCTTCGATTCTTGAATTCGTACAGGAGCCTATAAATACATTTTGTACCGGCATCCCAATTAAATTTTGTCCCGGCTGCAATCCCATATAATGTAACGCCTTCTCGAAGTTTTGTTTTTCTGTTGCATCGGTAAAAGCATCCAACGTTGGAATGGATCCGTTCACGGATAAGCCCATACCTGGATTCGTTCCATAAGTGATCATAGGTTCAATCGCTGCTGCATCTATATGTATTTCTACATCAAAAGTTGCATCTGCATCACTGTACAATGTTTTCCAAACTGCCAACTTTGCATCCCAGTCTGCGCCCTTTGGTGCAAAGTCTCTTCCTTGTATATAATCAAAAGTAGTTTGATCTGGTGCAATCAATCCTCCACGCGCCCCCATTTCGATACTCATATTACAGATGGTCATTCTTGCTTCCATGCTCAACGCACGAATTGCAGACCCTGCATATTCTACAAAATAACCTGTGGCACCACTTGCAGAAATTTTTGCAATGATGTATAAAATAATATCTTTTGACACCACCCCTTCATTCAATTTACCTTCGATATTAATGCGCATCGCTTTTGGCTTAGTTTGCATAATACATTGTGAAGCAAAAACCATTTCTACTTCGCTCGTACCAATACCAAATGCCACCGATCCAAATGCACCATGTGTAGAAGTATGACTGTCTCCACAAACAATCGTCATGCCTGGTTGTGTAATACCCAACTCTGGACCAATCACGTGCACGATCCCTTGATGCTCATGGCCCAATCCATATAAAGTCACACCATGTTTGTTACAATTATCAATTAAAGTATCTACCTGAAAACGCGACAACTGATCTGCAATAGGTAAGTGCTGATTGATAGTTGGTACATTATGATCTGCCGTAGCCACTACTTGATTAGGTCGAAATAATTTTGCACCTCTTTTTTCGATTCCTGTAAAAGCTTGCGGACTGGTTACTTCATGAATAAAATGTTTATCGATATACAATACCGATGGACCATCTTCAATTTGCTTGACCACATGCTTGTCCCAAATTTTTCCGAATAATGTATTTCCCATAATTCAATTATTTATTCCACTTACACTTTACTGAGCTACTAAATTTTTATTATAAGCTGCTGCCATTGTTTGTAAATCTGCTTCTACGACTTCTTTCTTTTTATCTGCGATATCCACAAACATCGCATACAACACATCGATATCGTTTCTGGTATACTCGTAGCCTAATTTGTGCAAACGATGCGCTAGCGCTGATCTTCCGCTTCTCGCTGTCAATACAATTTTACTATCTTCTGCACCCACTTCTGCTGGGTTAATGATTTCATACGTCTGTGCTTCTTTCAAAAATCCATCCTGGTGGATTCCTGATGAATGCGAAAACGCATTTGCTCCTACAATCGCTTTATTGGGTTGAACCCCCATTCGCATCACATCAGACACTTCTCGACTGATTGGATTTAATAATTTTGGATTGACACTCGTATAGTAACCCAAGTGCTTGTGTTGATTTAAAATCATCACCACTTCTTCTAATGCAGTATTGCCGGCGCGCTCTCCCAAACCGTTGATCGTACATTCAATTTGTCTTGCACCGCCTAACACCCCTGCAATTGAATTTGCAGTGGCTAATCCTAAATCGTTATGACAATGACAAGACAAAACCGCTTTATCAATATTGGCTACATTGTTCCATAGATACGCCATCTTTTCTTGGTACTGATGGGGTAAACAATGTCCTGTCGTGTCTGGTATATTTAAAGTAGTTGCTCCCGCTTTCACCACCGCTTCTATCACTCTTGCCAAATATTCATTATCCGTTCTTCCTGCGTCTTCTGCATAAAATTCTACATCGTCTGTAAAATTTCTAGCCATCTTCACCGCTTGAACAGCACGTTCTATGATGGCCTCTCTAGTACTATTGAATTTGTATTTGATATGCAAGTCGGAAGTGCCAATACCCGTATGGATTCTAAAACGTGCAGCTGGCTTTAAAGCTTCCGCAGCAACTTCGATATCTTTTTGCACCGCCCTGGACAAACCACAAACCACCGTATTTTTTAAGGTCTTTGCAATTTGGTGCACCGAATCAAAATCACCAGGGCTAGACACCGGAAATCCAGCTTCCAATATATCCACGCCTAGCTCCTCTAGCTTCACTGCCAAGGCTAGTTTTTCTTTGGTGTTTAATTTACAACCTGGAACCTGCTCCCCGTCTCTAAGGGTGGTATCGAATATGTATACTTTTTCGCTCATCTAATTGATTTAGAATATGTTATAGATAGAAAACGGGCTTGATGCCCGTTTATTGTTCAAATTTATCGATTCCGACCCTGTAATTTTGATCATTTTTATGCCTATTTTACAGTGTGTAAGCTATCCTTGTTTTGGATAATACATTGATTTTCAATAACTTGAAGTAAAATCAGTTACGATGCCCAACCTGAGTACGGATGCGCTATTTATTTTGTTAAAATCCCTGGAAAGGGCCGAAAAACGCAATTTTAAATTATACGTTACCCGTAATTCTGCGTCTACTGATTTAAAGATCATCCAGCTGTTTGACGCCCTGGACAAAATGAAGGAATATGACGAGGAGGAGTTACTTCGTAAAAACGAATCCATCCAGAAGCAACAGCTGTCTAACCTGAAAGCCCATTTGTACGATCAAATTTTGGCGAGCCTTCGTATTTTAAAGCAACACGAGAACATCGACCTGCAGATTCATGAACAACTGGACCATGCTAAAATTTTATACAACAAAGGACTCTACCTTCAGAGTTTGCGTTTGCTCGAAAAAATTAAAACCTTAACCAAGCAAAACAATCAAGTAACCTACTTGTTGCAAGTTTTGTTTTTGGAAAAGAAAATCGAGTCGCTTCATATTACGCGAAGCATGCAAGATCGTGCAAAACAATTGAGTGAAGAAATTGAGGAAGTAAATCTTCGATTGAATTTAATTGCAAAAGCTTCTAATCTTTCTTTACAATTATACGGCTGGTATATCCAACATGGTCACGCAAGGAATGACGAAGATCGTGCCGCATTAGATGCGATGATGAAAGATCCGGTACTAGAGGAAATTAAAACGGCTACAGGATTTTATGAAAAAATGTATCGCTATCAATGCGAGTGTTGGTATGGTTTTATCAACCAAGACTTTTTATTGCATTATAGGTATAGTCAAAAATGGGTGGACCTATACGATGCCAATGAAAACATGAAAGTAATTGAGACGGCTCAATATATAAAAGCGTTGCACAATTTAATTAGCGCTCATTTTGATTTGAGGAACACACAAAA
>JBFYPO010000019.1:0-2735 GCA_041303215.1 Asinibacterium sp.
CTTTTTTTGAATAAAACTTTTTTTTCACTGTTGAACCAGAAGGAACAACAACACTCAATTGATTGTAAAAATCGAATGGCGCAGGTAATACAATTTGCAGACTAGTAAATGAAAAAGAAGAACCAGTTGTGGACTGGTGTTGATCTTGCTTTTTTAGAAATGTGGTTTTTTCGGCGCAACATGTGTCTTTTTTACTTGTTTTAGCGCAAGCACATTTTTGAACCTTACCTGCACACCAATGCGTTGTTGCAGTGGCTCCGATACTAGAGAAACTGTAAACAAATAAAAGTACTAAGGTTAAATATTGCTTCACAACACAAAATTAGGCCTAATTGATAAAATTCCACCAAATTCCTACCCTTAACCAAGTGCCTGTTCCTGGGTAATTGGCTGCCGTAAAGTTATACCTCGAACCCAATTGATTACTAGTAGCTAATAAAGTATTTAATTGTTCCATACGAACATACCCTTTAAAACGCTTGATTCTAAAGTTTAAATAAGCGTTAGCTGTGGGCCTGTTATTAGTGGTAAACTGATCTTGCAGGTAGAATTGTCCCGTAAGAGGCATATAACTATCTGGTTGAAAATTAGAGTGATAGATAAGCTCCAAGCCAGTGGATAAATATAAATTTTTGAAGAAATTTCCTTCAAAAGCAATTCTTTGTCTAGTTAAAATCAATGGGAGGTGAACAGGCGCGTTAGGATCAACCATTTGCAAGGTTAATTCATTATACCAATTCCAATAACGACTCAAAGGTACTTTATTGGATAGACTCCCTTTTGCATAGCTCAAAGTCTTATCATATACTAAAGGCTGAAATCCAGTTCCATTGTATTGAAAGTTTTGAATGAGTTTATATTGAAAAGAAGCTGTTATGCCCATTTTTTGTTGCGCCCACAAGCCACCTATTTCTAACACATTTTCTTTTTGAATACCCATTAACTCTATGAGTGGAAAACTAGTACGACCTAGGCGATTGAAGGAGGGTGTTCGATTGGAGTTTTGCATCCAAAGTTCTACCTTATCTCGATTTTTATTAATCAAAGAACTTAAAGACAACTGTGCATCATAATCTCCCGCATGGTATCCATTCAAAAATAATTTACCACCCGCTTGAATGTCCCAACGTAAATTTTTTGTCTTGTTTTTATACAGCCCTAGACCATAAATATCGTGGTTCGTCCATTGCATTAGGGTGTCATTGAATGTCATCTGCTGATACCCCAATCCAATTTGCAAAAATTGATTTGGATTGGTTTTTTCTGGAAAAGAGACTAAACTAAATTCATTGGTCAAACGTTTCCAGTTGTCTTGAAATGAAACAACTGCGCCAATAGGTTGCGTGTAATTAAAAAAGGATTCGTAATTGTTTGCAGTTGGATTGGCATCTGAAAAAAGAAATTGATTAGACTGGTATTTAATTTCATGCTGAAATCGGAGCCTTGGGTAAAACAAATAAGTAGTAACAGTGTCTTTTACTACTGAGTCTTTTTGTCCTAGATCATAAGTTTGTTTCCAAACAAAACTATTTTCTTTATAGGTATTTCCAGTAGCAATATTGGTATTGAAAGGATTTCTAAAAGAGGCGCCGCTCACTCCTAATCGCGTTTCTAATTCGTAAGGATTGTTTAAAGAAAGACTGTCAATTAAAGCGCTATTTACCAGTCCTCCATTTTCAGAAGATGCTGATTTATTAATTAACATCACCCAATAGGATGCATAGCGTTTTCTTTTGGATTGATAATTTGCTGTCAATCGCATATTATTCAAATTCGCATGCTGGTTTTTTAAATTTCCTGGCGCATTGCTAAATCGATAAGCAAATGAATAATTGAACTGCTGTGTCTTATTCTGGGTGTGTAAAATCTCCATCAATTGCTCCCCCTTGCCTCCTAATAAATAACCGAGCTCTGTATAGGGTTTTGTCGTTTGAAAAAATGGCGTTTGTTCCAAGGTATAATTATACGCTTCATAAGCCCTGAAACCCGCATCCCATCCACCTCTTTGTAGTGGATTAAACAAATAGGATTTACTTGCATTCCCTAAATTACCGAGATGATAATTGGTATAGGGCAAAATGAACTTGGAATAGAAATCATTTACATTGCTATCCAGCGTTCGAATAGTTAAACTATTATATAAGCGATAGTATATACCTATGGAATCTTCTGAGAGATCCCTTTTTTGTAAAGAATCCGTACCCCCACCACCACCGCCGAATGAATTATAACGCATATTTTGCGCACTCGATTGCTTTACTAAAAAGCAACTGAATAAACAGCAAAACAACGCAATATAGGCCGAGGTTTTTTGTATCATTTAAAAGATTCTATTTATAAAATAACGGCCTTAAGCAGCTACTTCTTTTACCAAAGCACTAAAAATCAAAGTCAACAAAGGTTCTGCAGCATTTGCGGCAGCCAAGACTTCTTCGTGCGTAATGACATTATTGTCTTCTCTTATGCCTAAATCTGTCACTACACTCATGGCAAATACTTTCATGCCACAATGAACCGCAGCAATATTTTCTTGTACCGTACTCATACCTACCACATCTCCTCCTGAAATTTTAATCAATTGGTATTCTGCTCTTGTTTCAAAGGTTGGACCTGTTACGCCCACATATACACCCTCATGTACTTTAATTTGATTGGCAGCAGCAATTTGTTTTGCTTTCTCAATAAATGAATTGGCATATGGTTCGCTCATGTCTGGGAAACGAGTACCTAATTCA
>JBFYPO010000020.1:0-5891 GCA_041303215.1 Asinibacterium sp.
TGAATACTATTAATTTATTACCTGCTAACAATTCATCTGCAATGGCAACTGCCTCTGACAATAATCCACCCCCATTGCCTCTTAAATCAATCACCAAAGACTTCATACCTTTTTGCAATAGAGGTTCTAACGCCTGCATGAATGCCTCATACGTTCTATCGGCAAACTTGTCAATTTTGATGTACCCCAAAGAATCATTCAACATATAAGAAGCATCCACTGGAGACACCGAAACTGAAGCTCTATTTAAATTAAAAGTCATTTTTTGCTGATTGCGCAAAACAACTAATTTCAGTGATTCCTCTTCAGGCCCTTTGATCTTTCGCTTGATCTCTTCCCCATCTAGTTTACTGCCCGATAATTTCACTGAATCATCTGCCGTCAATAAAATATCCCCCGTTTTTAAACCGGCTTTTGCTGCAGGGCCATCAGGAATTACATAAGCCACAAAAACACTATCTCTAAATTGCTGGAACTCTATGCCGATTCCTTTATAATTTGGTTGTAATTGTTCATTGGCATCTAATAAATCAGCTGGTGGAATATAAACAGAATGAGGATCTAGTTGAGCTAAATAAAAATCGGCCAATTTAGTTTGTGTACTATCAAGATTGACTTGTTCCACATATTTGGACTTGACCAACCCAATGATTTCATCCATTGCAGATGATTTATTGAAAGAAGAAAAGCCAATTGAAAAACTTCCTTTTAAAAAGATTCCTATCCCAATACCTAATAATAGTATAACTGCATAAGTAATTGGGGTTACCCAACTTGTTTGAGTAGATCGAGGTTGATTTTGTAGCATATTAGATGAATTCTAGGCAAATTTACATCAAATCAAAATGAAATAACTAATTTCATGTCTTAGTTCAACTCCTATGAAAAAGACTTATTTAATAGCTGATAGTGGCGCCACCAAATGCCACTGGACCTTGGTAGAAAATGGCAAACGTCAAACCATTAAAACTACTGGAATTAGTCCTTATTTCTTAGGGCTTGACGCCATCATTCAATTGCTTGAAAAAACATTCCAAAAAAAGACAGATTTATCAAAAATTGAAGCGGTCTATTTTTATGGTACTGGATTGAGCAATCCGGATAATGTATCCATTTTAAAAAAGGCCTTAAAAGCTGTTTTTAAAAATGCCCAATTAGATATACAAACCGATTTAATGGCTATTGCGAGAGCGGCTTGTCAAAATAAAAAAGGCGTTGTTTGTATTTTAGGAACGGGTTCGAATGCAGGCTTTTACAATGGCGCTAAAATTACAAAAAACAGCCCTGGACTTGGGTATGTATTGGGAGATGAAGGAAGCGGCGCCTATCTAGGAAAAAAAGTATTGCAGTATTTCTTGTACAAAACTTTTGACGAGGAATTAATGAACATATTTGAGAAGAAGTATAATGTAGATCGTGCAGCTATATTGAATAAAGTATACAAAGAGCCTACACCCAATAGTTATATCGCCAGCTTTACTGATTTCCTTGTTGAAAACAGAGGTCATTATATGGTAGAAAATATTATTGAAGATGGAATCAACGATTTTTTCTTTACACACTTGAATAAATTAAATGAATCTTGGTTACACCCTATTCATTTTGTGGGCAGTGTTGCATATGGCTTTAGAGATGTATTAAAGCAATTGGCTATTAGTTACGAAATTGAATTAGGGAAAATAGTGAAAAGCCCGATGGATGGCTTAATTGAATACCACAGCAAACATTAGGGCAAAATGCATGACATAGAACCCTATTATCATTGGCGCCACCTTTACACCGCAGAAGCGGATCCGAAATCTATCTTTTTTGGAAGAACTTATAGTGAATTTGAATTCTCACAAACAGTTTACAACTATTATATCCACCCACAGTGGGACGAATTTGGAAGTAAGACATTGTACCTGAAAATTTTGTACACGGACTATGATGCACAATTTGCAATCATTGAACTCATTGGAGAATGGAACGACACCATCGAAAATGATATCATGGAACTAAAGCGCGAAGTGCTAGACAAATTAATGGCAGAAGGAATTATTAAATTTATTTTAATAGCTGAAAACGTATTTAACTTTCATAGTGGGGACAAAGATTATTACGAGGAATTATACGATGAATTAGCTGATGAAAATGGATGGGCCGTATTAATCAACTTTAATCCTGCAGCTCAACATGACTTTTTATTACGCAAATTGAACAGGTATATCGAACTGATGGAAATGGAAGCTTGGCGCACTTACAAACCAGAACATTTTTTTCAGTTTATAGACCAAAAATTAAGTCAGCGATTAGAATTATAATAAAGTGTTTAATCCTTTGCAGAAGCTGCGTTTAGTATTCCAATAAAATTATATTGAATTTAATAAACAAGATCCTCGTAAGCAGCTAAAAGTTCCCTGTATGCATGGTCGTCTTTGGCCAATTTTGTTGCCGCTAGCCCTTTTTCATACCATTCAATTGCTGCATCCCTTTCTGATAAGGATTCCAAGCATTTAGCTAAATGATAATAGGACCCAACATAGTCAGGAAACTCGGTCAAGATTTCAATAAATAAAGATTTTGCCTTTGCCAAATCCCCTATTTTAATATACTCAAGTGCTAAGGCATGTCTTAAAAAGTTATCCTTAGGTTGTTGATTTAAAAATTCAATAATTCTTTCAATTCGTTGCATCTTGTCTTATATTTGCATTAGTTGCATAAACAACCAAAAAGCATTAGACTATGAAGCTATTAGTTTGCATCAGCAAAACACCAGACACCACATCTAAAATTGCCTTTACCGAAGGTAATACAAAGTTCGATGAAAACGGCGTACAATGGATCATCAATCCCTACGACGAATGGTACGCATTAGTGAGGGCCATTGAAATGAAAGAACAAGATCCTGCTACCATCATTCATTTAGTCACAGTGGGTGAAGCGGATGCTGAACCAATCATCAGAAAAGCATTGGCACTAGGTGGAGATGAAGCAATTCGTATCAATATTCAAAGCAATGATTCTTTTGTAGTAGCAAGTCAAATTGCACAAATCGCAAAAGAGGGTGGCTATGATTTAATCCTTACAGGAAAAGAAACCATTGATTACAATAGTGCTTGTATTGGTGCTATGTTGTCTGGCTTATTAGACCTACCCTTTGTTTCATTGGCGAATAAATTAGATGTTAACGGTAATACTGCAAGCATTCAAAGAGAAATTGAAGGGGGTGAAGAAACCTGCGAAGTAATTTTACCTGCTATTGTAAGTTGTCAAAAAGGAATGGCAGAACAAAGAATTCCAAATATGCGCGGCATTATGGCAGCAAGAACTAAGCCCTTGAAAGTGGTTGAACCTACTGCTGTATCCGCTACTACAACTATTCAAAGTTTTGATTTGCCTCCAGCAAAAACAGGTGTTAAATTAGTTGCCGCAGATAACGTGGATGAATTAGTAAGATTATTAAAAGAAGAAGCAAAAGCATTCTAAACAATTCAAATCAACCCCATGGTACTTATATATATAGATCAAGCAGACCAACAAATTAAAAAATCTTCTTTAGAAGCTATTTCTTATGGCGCAGCACTTGCAAAACAATTAGGTGTTCCTGCAACAGGTATTTTACTTGGAACAGTGACAGACGACTTGGCTGGTTTAGGGAAATATGGTTTACAAAAAATACATCAAGTAGCAGACGCTACCCTGAATCATTTTGACGCAAAAGTATTTACACAAGTTGTAACAGAAGCTGCAAAAGCAACTGGCGCAACCGTAGTTGTATTTGCCCATAATTTAAATGGCAAAGCAATTGCTCCAGCAGTGGCTGTTAAATTAAATGCAGGAATTGTAACTGGAGCTAATAGTCTTCCAAATACAAGCAATGGATTTACAGTAACCAAAACGGTATTCTCTGGAAAAGCGTTTGCACAAATCAATATTGACACGCCAATTAAAGTAATTTCTATCAACCAAAATTGCTTTGGAGTTCAAGCTCATGAAGGTATAGCAACGGTTGAAGCATTATCGATCGCTATTCCTGCTGCTTCTATCAAAATCACTGGAACGCATAAAGTAGAAGGTGAAATTCCTTTGACAGAAGCGAATATTGTAGTGAGTGGTGGTAGAGGATTAAAAGGACCAGAAAACTGGGGTATTATCGAAGACCTAGCCAAAGTGTTAGGTGCCGCTACTGCATGTAGTCGTCCGGTATCTGATTCAGATTGGAGACCACACCACGAGCATGTAGGTCAAACAGGTGTTCAAGTAGCCCCTAATTTATATATTGCTGTAGGTATTTCCGGAGCTATTCAGCATTTGGCTGGAGTAAATAGAAGTAAAACAATCGTAGTCATCAATAAAGACCCTGAAGCACCGTTTTTCAAAGCTGCTGACTATGGTATTGTAGGTGATGCATTTGAAATACTCCCTGCATTGACTGCTGCAATTCAAAAAACAAAGGCCTAATTTAAAACAATGCTTTTTTGCTTTAACTTTGTAGAGCAAATTATTTTATGCAAAAAATAGAACTTGAAATTGTTGCGCTATCCCATAGCATTACTCAATCTAACTCCTATGCAGTTATTTTAGGAGAGGTCAACGGATTGAGGAGACTGCCCATTGTAATTGGCGGCTTCGAAGCTCAAGCTATTGCTGTAGCATTGGAAAACATGCATCCTTCTAGGCCATTAACACATGATTTAATGAAAAATTTCATGACTGCATTTGAAGTTCAATTGCAGGAAGTCTATATCTGTGATTTACAAGAAGGTATTTTTTACTCTAAATTAGTTTGCCACAATGCGAATGATACTTTAGAGATTGACAGCAGAACAAGTGATGCACTGGCATTGGCTGTTCGATTTGGCTGCCCTATTTATGTATATGAACATATTTTAGATCAAGCAGGTTTAGCCAATGAGAAGTCTGAAAAAATGGATGCACCTGTAAGTATTACCAAAACAACTGAAAGAAGCGATTTAGCTAAACTTTCATTGTCAGAACTGAACGAACTACTGAATGAAGTGTTAGAACAAGAAGATTATATCCGTGCTATTGATATCAGAGATGAAATCAATAAACGCAATGAACCAAAGCAGCCTTAGGATGATTCAATTCCCTAACTGCAAAATCAACCTGGGTTTATCTATCCTTGCCAAAAGAGCAGATGGGTACCACGAACTTGAAACTGTATTTTACCCAATTGCATTAAATGACGCCTTAGAAATTCTAGCTTCTGAAAAGCTAGAATTAACCACTAGTGGCATTCCTGTACCAGGTGATACCACACAAAATCTTTGTTTAAAGGCATACGATTTATTAAAAAAAGATTTTCCGAAAATTACTCCGGTTCAAATGCATTTACATAAACATATTCCAATGGGGGCGGGTTTAGGGGGCGGCTCAAGTGATGGCAGTACTGCACTCCTTCTTTTAAATCATTTATTTTCTTTGGGTTTACATGAGCAACAATTAATGGATTATGCTAGTCAACTTGGAAGTGACTGTCCATTTTTTATCCTCAATAAAGCCTGTCACGCAACAGGTAGAGGAGAAGTATTATCTCCCATTCAATTAGACCTCTCTAACTATCAATTTGTGTTGGCACATCCTGGAAAACATATCTCTACTGCTTGGGCCTTTCAACAATTGACACCCCATACAAAACCAGAAAGTATCCAAAGCATTATTTCAAAACCAATTGGTGAATGGAAAAATCAATTGTTCAATGATTTTGAGATACCCGTTTTCAAAGCGGAGCCTACCCTTGCTCACATCAAAAATGAATTGTATCATTTAGGGGCTATCTATGCAAGTATGAGTGGTTCTGGTAGTTCCTTATTTGGAATTTTCCCTAAAGATCATTTTACAAATGCGCCCCAAATTGCAGATACAGTCCGCATCGACCTTGTATA
>JBFYPO010000021.1:0-68584 GCA_041303215.1 Asinibacterium sp.
ACGTGTCCTGGAGTATCAATTAAATTTAAAGTATAAGTTTCCCCTTTATGAATATAATTGATTTGTATTGCGTGGCTCTTAATTGTAATACCTTTCTCTCGCTCTAAATCCATATCATCCAATACCTGATTCATCATTTCACGTTCTGTAATGGTCTTGGTATGTTCTAATAAACGATCCGCCAAGGTACTTTTACCGTGATCAATATGGGCGATGATACAAAAATTTCTTATGTGCTTCATGTAATAATTAGGGTTCTATAAAATTTATTTTAGTGCATTGATGATGGCTGCAAATTCAGTTGCAATTAATGAGGCGCCGCCAACCAATCCACCATCTACATCTGGTTGAGAAAAAATTTCTTTTGCATTGGCTGCTTTAACACTTCCACCATATAAAATGGAAATTTGATTGGCTGTTTCTTGTCCATAATGTCCAGCAAATACTGACCTGATGTATGCATGAATTTCTTGTGCCTGTTCGCTTGTTGCTGTTTTACCAGTACCGATTGCCCAAATAGGTTCATAGGCAATTACGACTTTTACTATTTCAGTTGCAGTTAAATGAAATAAAGAATTTTTTAATTGTGCCTCTACAAAATCATTTTGAGTACCTGCTTCTCTGATGTTTAAAGGTTCACCACAACAAAATATTGGAGTACTTCCAATGGCTAATACAGCGTCTGTTTTCTCCGCTAAAAATGCATCAGATTCGCCAAAATAATCACGTCTTTCAGAATGCCCCAAAACAATATGTTGCACCCCCACAGAAGCATACATAGTTGCAGCAATCTCACCAGTATATGCTCCATTGGTTTTAGAATGACAGTTTTGAGCTGCAACAAAAACATTTTTTTTGCCTGCTAATTTTTGTACTGCTAATGGAATATAAATAGCTGGGACTGCAAAAATAGCTGCTTGATGATCGGCTATTGAATGTTCAGTAGCAAAAAGCTGATCCAATAAATGGTTAGCCTCCTCTTGGCTTAGATTCATTTTCCAGTTGGCAGCTGCTATTTGTTTTCTCATGGTATATAATTTGAAGGCTCAAAGGTAACTAAAAAAAGGCGCTATTCCATATGAAACAAGGCTGTTAAGACCGACTTTTCGGCTTCCGTAATTTGGAAACCTTTCATTTTTTTCCAATTATTTATATCTTCTAATGCTTTATCTAACAAATACCCCTTCGTGATGCCCCAACTAAAATCGGGTATCATCTTAGGAAGCAGTCCATTGCCATAGATATTTGCAGCTACACCAATATAAGAACCAGTATTGATACTTGATTGAATAGCAAAACGTGTATAGTCTCCGACCAACATGCCCATCTTATTGCCAACCATCTCCCAAGACTTTAAATGTTGGTTCCAAAGCTGTATGGAGCCTGCTGTATTTTTTACATTACTATTACAGGTACCTGCTCCAAGATTGCACCAATGCCCAATAATACTATCTCCTACATAACCTTCATGTGCCTTATTTGAAAACCCCATGAGGATGCTATTTTTTATTTCTCCTCCCACAGTACAATAGGGCCCAATACTGGTAGCGCCATAAATACAAGTGTTCATTTTTACTACGGCCTTTTCTCCAGCTACAAATGGGCCTCTTATAGCTGCCCCTTCCATTAAAATCGCATTTTTACCGATATAAATGGGCCCCTCCTTGGCATTTAAACTCACCCCAGTTAATTGAGCACCTTCTTCTATAAAAATTTGATCGGGTTCAATGAGTCGATTGCTTGAATCAATCGTTGCACTTATTCTGTTTTTGGTAATTTGTTCAAAATCAGCCCTAATAAAACGAGCATTCATTTGCAATAATTGTATTGCACTTTGAATGAAATCAGCTGCTATTGTAATTCTTTGATTGGGGTCTCCTAATAAAATTTTTCCGATACTTCGTTCTTTTGAAACGGATGCAATCCATTGACCTGTTTCGTTGAATAAATTGGAACCAACCTTTAATTCCATTAATGTAGTTAGTACCGTTTTTGTTGGGATACAGGTTACGTTAATAAAAAGTACTTCTTCTTGATCTGCTAAAAAACTTGCTTCGTATAAATTTTGTAAATAGGTAGCTGTGTATACTTCACATGGTTTATTTAATAACGACTCCCAACGTTCTTGTAAAGTCATTATCCCTACCCTTATTTCGGACAAACTTTTAGTTAAAGAAAATGGGTAAAATTGGTCTCTATGAGCTAGATCCACTAAGACAAATTGCATAAGGGAAGATTTAGGCGTAAAAATACACTAAAGTCAAAAGCAAATTGGATAAGTTCCTAACGCATGTTAATTTAATGCTTATTTTTGTACCCTAATAATTATACTATGCAATTAGGTTACTTTAATTATCCGCTACCGGCTAATGAGCCTGTATTAAGTTATGCACCTGGAAGTCCAGAACGTAAATCTTTAAAAGAAGCATTGGCCGCACTAAAGAAAAAAACTTTAGATATTCCAATGTATATCAATGGTAAAGCAGTTCGTACTGGGAAAACGATGTCGATCCATCCTCCTCATGAAACCAAGCATGTACTTGGTCAGTTTCATGTGGGGACAAAAATACATGTAGAAAAAGCCATTGATTCAGCCTTAAAAGTGCGCGAAGACTGGTCCAATATGAGCTGGGAATCAAGAGCACATATCTTTTTAAAAGCGGCTGATTTATTAGCAACTAAATATAGATTTGAAATGAACGCTTCGACCATGCTTGGTCAGAGTAAAAACGCTTACCAAGCAGAGATTGATGCTGCATGTGAATTAATTGACTTTTTAAGATTTAATGTGCATTTTTTAAGTCAAATTTATCAGCAACAGCCTATTTCATCACCAGGCATGCACAACAGAATGGAATGGCGTGGATTAGAGGGATTTGTATTGGCAATCACGCCTTTTAACTTTACTGCTATTGGAGGTAATCTACCTGCATCAGCAGCTATGTGTGGTAATGTGGTAGTATGGAAACCAGCAAATACTCAAATTTATTCTGCACAATTATTCATGCGTATTCTAAAGGAAGCAGGTTTACCAGATGGGGTGATTAATATCGTATACACTGATGGGCCTACAGTGGGTGAAATTTGTTTCAAACATCCAGATTTTGCAGGGGTGCATTTTACAGGTTCAACAGGTGTTTTCAACCATATGTGGAAGCAAATTGGCGAAAATATTCCTAGGTATAAATCCTATCCTAGAATTGTTGGTGAAACCGGAGGTAAAGACTTTGTGATGGTACACCCAACAGCTGATGTTGATACTGTGGTAACCGCTTTAGCAAGAGGCGCTTTTGAATACCAAGGTCAAAAATGTTCTGCAGCTTCTAGGGCTTATATACCTAGCAATTTAGCCGTTGCAGTAAAGGCAAAATTAGTAAAAGCAGTACAATCTATGAAAGTAGGTTCTGTCGAAGATTTTAGTAATTTTGTAAACGCGGTGATTGATGAGAAATCATTCAACAATATCTCTAAATACATCTCCGCAGTAAAAAAAGACAAACAAGCTAAAATTTTAGTCGGTGGAAATCTAGACAAATCTAAGGGATGGTTTGTAGCACCAACAGTCATTGATACCAAGAACGCTAAGTCTCTAACCATGTGTGAGGAGATTTTTGGTCCAGTATTGACCTTATATACTTATCCAGCAAATCAATTTGAAAAAACTTTAAAATTGTTAGATAGTACTTCAAAATATGCTTTAACTGGTTCTATTATTTCTCAAGATAGGGCTTCTATTGAATTGGCTACCAATGTATTACGTCATTCTGCGGGAAATTTCTACATCAATGACAAGCCAACCGGTGCAGTAGTTGGTCAACAACCTTTTGGCGGTGCTAGAGGTTCCGGTACCAACGATAAAGCAGGTAGTGCATTGAATTTATACCGTTGGTTAAGTGCTAGAACAATTAAGGAAACTTTCAACCCTCCTACAGATTATAAATATCCATTTTTAAACGAAGCATAAGCCCGTATTTTAGTCTTAAAATACTATATTTGCTACTCAAAAATTAAGGACTGTGGCGCAAAAATTTTCTAAAGAAACCTATCTATATTGGTACGAATTGATGCAATTAATACGTCAGTTTGAATCAAAATCAGAAGAGATGTATAAAATGGCGGGTAAAATCCGTGGATTCTTTCACGTATACAATGGCCAAGAAGCAATCGCTGCTGGTTGTATGACCGCTACGAATCATGAAGATCCTTACATTACCGGTTATCGTGACCATGGTTTAGCACTTGCAAAGGGCATGAGCCCAAATGCTGCAATGGCTGAATTATATGGTAAGGCAACGGGTTGTTCTAAAGGAAAAGGGGGCAGTATGCACTTTTTCGACAAAGCAAACAATTTTTATGGTGGACATGGTATTGTTGGAGCACAAATCGGAACAGGTGCAGGCTTAGCGTTTGCAGAACAATATCGCGGCTCTAAAAATGTGGTTTTATGTTTCTTTGGTGATGGTGCTGCAAGACAAGGGATGTTGCATGAAGTATTTAACCTTGCCATGCTTTGGAAATTACCAGTCGTATTTATTTGTGAGAACAATAATTACGCTATGGGAACATCCATCGAAAGAACTTCTAACGTAATAGATATTTATAAATTAGCTGACGCTTATGATATGCCATCTGATAAATTGGATGGTATGACCCCTGAAATAGTACACGAAGGTGTCGCAAGAGCTGTTAAACGCGCAAGAGACGGAGAAGGTCCAACCCTATTAGAAATGAAGACCTATCGTTACAGAGGACACTCTGTGTCTGATCCTCAGAAATATAGATCTAAGGATGAAGTGGAAGAATACAAAGACCAGGATCCTATTATTAAAGTAAGAAAGACCATTCTTGAAAATAACTATGCTACCGAAGCAACCTTGCAAGAAATTGATGAAAAGATCAATGGTATTGTAGAAGCTTCTGTAAAATTTGCAGAGGAAAGTCCTTGGCCAGATGATAGTGAAGTGTTGAAGGATGTGTATATTGATCAAAATTATCCATTTATTGTAGACTAATTATTTTAACCAATCCATATGAGCGAAGTACAACAAGAACAAGTTTCTTTTATCAAACAAAATCAAAAATCAGTCCTCTATTTCTTTGCCGCAGTAGTTATTGCAGTATTAGGTTATTTTGGATACACAGAATTATACCAAAAACCTTTAGAAGCGAAGGCTGCTGATGCAATGTATGTTGCAGAAAAATATTTCGCTAACGATTCATCAGAATTGGTCTTAAATGGTGATGGCATGAACAAAGGTGTTCTTTATATCATTAAAGAATTTAGTGGTACAAAGGCAGCTAATCTTGCAAAGTATTATGCAGGTATGAGCTACTATAGATTAAAAGACTACAATAAGGCCATTGAATATTTAAAAGACTTCTCTTCAAATGCAAAACAAGTTCAAGCTGTTGCATATGGTTCAATTGGTGATGCTTATTCTGAGTTAAAGAAAAATGAAGAAGCTATTGAGTATTACAAAAAAGCAGGCACTCATTTTCCAGAAGATGAAGCAATTTCTTCTGAATACTTATTCCGTGCTGCTTCTTTCTTAGAATTAAATGGCCAAAATGAAGCTGCAATTGAAATCTACAAACAAATCAAACAAAATTATCCTAAGTCAGAAAAAGGATTCAATATTGATAAGTATTTAAATAGATTACAAATTCAACCATAATAATTGAATTGAAACTAGTAAAAAGGCATTCTTTTCCTAAAGAATGCCTTTTTACTTTTTAGAAACAATTCCTTAAATTTGACCATGACAGTTCAACTTTTTATACCCTGCTTTATTGATCAATTGTACCCACAAGTGGCTTTTAATACAGTCAAAATTCTTGAAAAAGCTGGCTGTACTGTTCTTTATAATACACAACAAACCTGTTGTGGTCAACCTGCATTTAATGCTGGATTTTGGGGTGAATCAAAAGATGTTTGCACGAAATTTGTGCAAGATTTTGATGGAGCAGATTATATAGTAAGTCCTAGTGCTAGTTGTGCTGGCTTTGTTAGAAATAATTATGGTAAACTATTTGAAAATAATGCCTTTCAAAGTCCTGCAAAAAAAGTAGCGTCACAAATTTTCGAGTTGTCTGAATTCCTTGTTAAGGTATTAAACATAACAGACCTTGGAGCTTCATTCAATGGCTTGGCAACTTACCATGATAGTTGTGCTGGTTTAAGAGAATGTACAATTAAAGCTGAACCACGTGCCCTATTGAGTAAAGTGCAGGGTTTAACATTAGTAGAAATGAATGACAATGAAACCTGTTGTGGTTTTGGCGGAAGCTTTGCTGTAAAATACGACACAATTAGTGTAGCCATGGCAGATCAAAAAATTGATAACGCCATTGCAACCGATGCTGAATATATCATTAGTACAGATATGAGTTGTTTAATGCATTTAGAAGGGCGTATCAACCACAATGGTCAAAAAATTAAAGTCATCCATCTTGCGGATGTACTTTCTAGTGGCTTATAAATAATTGGTTTTTTAAAAAACATAATGAACTAATACTTGTTATTTATTTGCAATACATTTTTTCAAAGGATTGAACTATTTATAGAAGATAAAAAAAACATTTATGGCATACTGGCTTATTAAATCTGAACCTTTTAAATATTCTTGGGATCAATTCAATAAAGACAAACGTACATTTTGGGATGGCGTGAGAAATTATGGCGCGAGAAATAACCTGAGATCCATGAAAAAAGGCGATTTAGCTTTTTGGTACCATAGTAATGAAGGGATGGAAATTGTTGGCATTGCTAAAGTCGTAAAAGAAGCTTACCAAGACCCTACTACAGAAGAAACTGCTTGGTTAGCCGTAGACTTTGCACCACATAAAAAATTGAAACATCCAGTTAAATTGGCTGATGTAAAAGCCAACACGAATTTGTCTAACATGGCATTGGTTAGGTTAGGTAGACTATCTGTCCAACCTGTTACAGATGCTGAATGGGAAGAAGTAATGAAAATGAGTGAAGGCAAATAACTGCTTAATGAAAAAAGGAATAGCCAATAAATATAGCTATCACCACTCCTATTAAATCTGCAAATAACCCGGCCCATACTGCATACCTTACTTTTTTAATACCCACGCTACCAAAATATAATGCTATAATATAAAAGGTAGTGTCTGCAGAGCCTTGAAAAATTGAAGCTAGTTTGCCTACAAAAGAATCAGGGCCTTGCGTTTGGAATATATCTAACATCATTCCTCTTGCACCACTTCCACTCAAAGGCTTCATTATTGCAACTGGTAATGCACCAACAAATTCAGTATTAATTCCTGTTAATTGAATTAAGTATGTGATTGCGTTTAAGACATATACCATAGCACCACTATCTCTAAATACGCGAATGGCAACCAACATAGCTACTAAATAAGGTATAATTTTAACAATGACGTCAAACCCGTTTTTAGCACCTTCTATGAAGGCATCAAATACGGAAACTTTTTTATAAGCGCCTCCTAAAATAATCGCAACTACAATAGCAATTAAGATACTAGATCCTGCAATTTTAGAAAATAATTCTTTTTGTATTGGGCTAAGACTGTTTACAGCAAATAAAACAGACCCCATTAATAGCACTAATCCTGCTAGCCAACTGATTAATACCCTATCCCATTTTAATCTTTGATACAAACCGACCATAACAATCGATGCTAAAGTAGTACCAATTGTAGCCAGGACGCATGGAATAAAAATACTGGCCGCATCTTGAGAACCTGCAGCTAAACGATAGGAAATAATGGTTAAAGGAATGACAGTTAATCCACTTGTATGTAAAACCAAAAACATAATTTGAGCATTCGTAGCTTTCTCTTTTTCAGGGTTTAAACTTTGTAAACTCTCCATTGCTTTTAAACCAAAAGGAGTCGCAGCATTGTCTAGACCCAACATATTGGCACTAAAATTCATGACCATTTGACCCATTGCTGGATGATTTTGTGGCACTTCTGGAAATAATCGACTTAAAAAAGGGTTCATCCATTTTGCTAACTTCTGGATAGCACCCGCTTTTTCAGCAATATTCATCAAACCTAAGAAAAACACCATGGTGCCTGCCAAAGGAAAAGCGACATCTACTACAGACGATTTTGCAGCATCAAATAATCCATCTGCAAGTAGTTTAAAGATCTCCGTATCTCCTAAAAAGATCAATTTAAAGAGTGCCACTACAAATGCTATCACAAAAAAAGCAATCCAAATGATATTCAATGCCATATCTAATTGTTTATGGTACTAATATAGCCCATTTTGCGATTAGAATTGTATTTTTGCAACCATAAAACAATCTAAAATAACATGGCTTTACAGGCAGGCATTGTGGGTTTACCCAACGTAGGCAAATCAACTTTATTCAACGCAGTTAGTAATAGTGCAAAAGCACAAGCAAGTAACTATCGTTTTTGCACCATCGAACCAAATGTAGGTTTAGTGGATGTTCCAGATATTCGAATTAGTCAGTTAGCAGAATTGATCAATCCAACTAGAGTTGTTCCTACCCAATTAGAAATAGTGGACATTGCTGGATTGGTAAAAGGTGCAAGTAAGGGAGAAGGCTTAGGAAATAAATTCCTTGCTAACATTAGAGAAGTAAGTGCAATTATTCATGTGATTCGTTGTTTCGAAGACGAGAATGTTTTAAGAGAAGAAGGTAAAATCAACCCTATTGGGGACAAAGATATTATTGAAACAGAGTTGCAATTGAAAGATTTGGATAGTGTTGAGAAAAAAATGCAACGTTCAGAGAAAATGGCCAAAACTGATCCAAAGGCAAAGGTTGAATTAGAGGTATTGATAAAATGTAAAAATCATTTAGAACAAGGTAAAAGTATCCGTTCTTTAGATTTATCAAAAGAAGAGTATCCTGCAATTGCTGATATCTTTTTATTAACCGCTAAACCTGTTATGTATGTTGCTAATGTAGATGAAGCTTCCATGCATTCTGGTAATGCGTATTCAGATTTATTAGTTGCGATGGCAAAAGAAGAAGGTGCAGAAGTAATTGTAATGTGTAATAATATTGAAGCACAAATTTCTGAAATGGAAGATCCTGATGATAAGGCTTTATTTATGGATGAATATAAAATGAAGGAACCTGCATTAAATAGATTAATTCAAACAGCTTATAAACTTTTGAAACTAGAAACCTATTTTACAGCTGGAGTTCAAGAGGTTCGAGCTTGGACAATTGGCTCAGGTTGGAAAGCCCCACAAGCAGCAAGTGTCATTCATACTGATTTTGAAAAAGGCTTTATTAAAGCAGAGGTAATTGCATTTGATGATTTTATCAAATTCAAGAGCGAAGCAGCATGTAGAGACAATGGTAAATTAAGAATTGAAGGTAAAGAATATATAGTTAAAGATGGAGATGTAATGCATTTTAGATTCAATGTGTAAATGGAACTTAAGAAAGTCATATTATATATAAGCATCCTAACTATCATTGCGTGTAATAACACTAGCCAAGAAGATGCTACAGATCAAACCAATACAGTTGATCCTAATGCTGGTATAGTTGCTCCTACTCCATTAAATTATACTTTGGTAAAAGTGTATCCTCATGATACTTCTGCTTATACACAAGGTTTAGAGTGGCATCAAAATAGACTGTATGAAAGTACTGGTTTAAAAGGGAAAAGTAGACTATTTATAATGAATGATCAACTTCAACCCATTGGCAAGCAGGTTACATTAAATGCAAAATACTTTGGAGAAGGTATTACTATTTTTAAGGATAAAATTTACCAATTAACTTGGGAAGAACATAAGGTATTTGTGTATGATGCAATCACTTTAAAAAAAATACAAGATTTTAATTGGCCTTATGAAGGCTGGGGAATAACACATAACGATAGTACACTCATTATTTCCACTGGAAGTAGTAATTTATACTTTGTTAATCCTACTAATTTTGAAATTGAAAGAACTATTGGCGTCTACCATCAATATGGCTATCAAAGTATGCTCAATGAATTGGAATATATCAATGGAAAAATTTTCGCCAATATTTATGGTCAAAATGATATTGTAATAATAGATCCAAGCACTGGCAGTATTGTGCAAAAGATGGATTGCAGCAATCTACTTGCACAAGCTAAGATTAGTTATAATCCTCTAACAATAGATGGCGGCTATGTCTTAAATGGAATAGCATTTAATACAATTACCAATACCTTATTTTTATCTGGAAAATGCTGGCCTGCTATTATGGAAATTAAACTACACTAAGTCTGATTTCTTTTTTACCTCATAAATGAGGCTACTGGCTTTATTTGGATGCATTAGTGCAATCAAATTGGAAATACTCCCAATGATTGCTGCACGGATTAAACCCAATTTGCCTGATTTTTTATACTTTTCACTTAATATACTCACGTAAAAACTATCAAACCACATTGGTTTGATAGTTACAATATCAAAACCATATTGTTGTAATAAAAGCTCCATGGAGGTGGGCGAAAAATGATATAAATGTCTTGGCAAATCATATGCTGCCCAAAATTTTTTATAAAAGCTTGCATCAAAACTTGTAAAATTTGGAACGGCTATAATTAATCTGCCATTATGCTTTAAGCTTTTATAACATTGATGAATGTATGGTTTTAATTCATGCACATGTTCTAATACATGCCACATAGTAATCACTTCATATTCATTTTCTGGTAAATCAAAGATAGCATCCGTTGATTTTAATTGAATTTTATAATTTTCAAATGCCTTATCTCTGGTAGATGCGTCTGGTTCTAATCCTGTTACTTTCCAGTTTTTTTCAAACATAGCATGTACAAATGCTCCTGTGCCAGCACCTATATCTAAAAGATGCCCTTTATGTCCAGTAAATAATGATTGAACCCAATTAGTTTTTTGAGCTAAAGTCTTTGATCTTACCAAATGATACAAACGATTCAACCAACCATTTTTTACATCAGTATGAGAAATGTATTCAATAAATTTATAATATCTTCCAATCGTATCTTGCGAAGGAATTGAACCTGTAAATCTAAAGTTACAGTCCATACATTGATAAACTGAAAACGATTCTTGTGTAAGTGAATAATCTTGACTTTCAAGAATGACAGTCGTAGCTGAATGATTACAAATTGGACAATGCATACTTTATTTATTTAAAAAGGATAGCTAATATCGCTACAATTGCAATGATTAAAGGATAGATCCACCACGAATGTTGTGTAGTAGTAAAATTATTTTCCAGTTGATCTACTTGTAAAACCTTTTCTATATTCAGTGTATCAAAATAAAGTTCGCTATTAAAATTGGACTTAAAGCTACTACCCTCTTGAGTTACATTCAATTGCCCTAGATTACCCAACTGAATATAAGTTGAATTTTCAAGTTGTGTAGTAAAAAAAGAAGCATAATCAATCATTGCTTGTTCTATAGTACAATCTAAATGATCAGATAAATAAATATAAAATAATTTACTAGGTTTCACTGGCAAATCTGTACATGGCTCAAATATAATTTTTGCAACTGGTGCGAAAAACTGATTGTCTACACTATACGCTTCTTTTTGATCTAGTCTTAATTGACCAATATTGGGAATTACCAATTGCCCTTGATCTAAAAAATATTTCTCTAAAGTTGAAAGCATCATTTTTTACTAAATTTATATTGAATACCTGCAATAAACTGAACCCCTAATGATGGATAATTAGCCCAACGTTGATATTGTTGATTTAATAAGTTTTCACCTTTAGCCCAAAAAGTCCAATTAGTTGATATCAAATATTGCATCCCAGCATTCAGGACAAAGGTATTATTTAATTGGTAAGCATTGGTTAGATTTGTGCTTGTTGTAGCACCCGTCCAAAATTGACCCGATGCATCAAAACTTAAACCAGGTTTCATACTCCAATTCAATTGAGTATTCAATTCAAAAGGTAGTATACCCCAGGCTTGTTCGTTTTCTCGTATTAAGCTAAATTGGATGTATTTGAAATTACTTTTCCAATATAATTGATCGCTAAATTGATACCTCAAATCTCCCTTTAATTCAATTGCTATAGCCCTCTTTTCAAATAATACATCAAATTTCAAGCCTTCAGTAAGTGGATTATTAGATGTACGAGTACTATTGAAGAAGGGCAATTCTCGATAATCATTTAAAGCCATATTAAATCCATAATTAAGCCTTTTAGAAGCGCTAATAGCTACTTCAACATATTTAGACTCTATCGTGCTTATTGGTAAAGCCTCAGGAGCAATAATCCAATGATTTTGTCCAAAAACCTGAACTAACTGATTATTGTTTAAAGTAGTTTTCCACCCTGCTTGAAGTAACATATTGGTGTCTTTCAACAGTTTTGATAATTCAAACTTTGGATATAAATTAAAATTACTATTGGTATAAGTTGGCCTTACCCCCATGATCAATTTAAATTGTTTACGCTTCAAATGTATTGATGGATCAACTTGAATAAAATAATTATCGTTAGCAACCTTATTAGTTGGTTTGTACTGATTATAACTAAAAGTTATATCTGAATGGAAGTTAATATTGTTTTTAAATGGAATAGCAATCGGGGCATTAAAATCTACTGCAAGATTATTGGCTTGATACAATAAATTGCTATAATTGAATTTAAGTAATGGCTGAAAATTAATTTTTTGTACTTTATTACTACTATTAATAAGTGAGAAATTTGCACCAATTTCAGAAAATTGTTGTTCAAAATTATTCAAAGATAATTTTGTAGAGTCTGGTACTAAGCCGTATCGATATCGATTAGATGTATTGTAAAAGATTTGTGTTTGAATACTGTGGTACTTATGAATGGATACTCCGCCAATATAATCAATCAATAAATTCTTCCATTGTTGAATTGGATGTGCGCCTTTAATAGATTCATTCTTAACATTAAATGAATGTAGTAGTTCTTGTTGATCTTTAAATGTAGATTGTACTTGAATGAATTGATTAAAATAATTACCTAAGCCTATTTTAAAATTGGATGATTGCCTATCTAGAAAAGCACTATCTTTCTTGATAGCCCTTGGAACTAATGCTATAGGCTGATATTGGAAACTTAAATTTTGACTAGGTACTTGATAACTTAATTGAACTGTAGAAGTATCTACTAATGCAGTAGCATTCATGAAACCAATCTTAGCTACATTTTTTAATTGTGGCTTAAACGAAGATATAATAGTTACTACTTTTTCAGATGTAGTATCTTTTAATTGAAGTTGAAGCGAAGATTTTTGGATGGAGCTTAATTGATTGATTTGAACAGGAGCACTATTAAGTTGTGCTATTGAAAAATCATTGGCATTTATATCTTTAACGTTCTTTTTCTTCGAAATCGTTTTCTTGATTATTGGTTTCTTTTTACTATATTTTTTTGCCTTCTTTTTAGTTGCTTTCTTTTTAGGAATGGCCTTTTTATTGTTACTTTTCTTTTTAATTTGAGTGGTTGTAGAGGCTTTAGTTTTACTTTTTTTCTGTGTAAAACCAATACTGCTAAAACAAATTAGTGCAAAGCAAATTAAACTGTATCTTATAAGTAGTTTCATATTCGTTTTATTGAGCTTTATTTGTTTCGTTAAGTACTTTAAGTTTATCTATAGCTATTTGCTGTAAAGCTGGAATGGTGGCATTCTCAGACACGCTCTTATAAGTAGCAATAGCATTAAATGTGTCATTTTGAGCAAGATAAATATCTCCTAATAATAAATAGGTTTTAGTAACCCAGTATTCATAAGAAGCTTGTTTTTGGATTACATCAAAGGCTGTTTTTTCTGCTAAATTGAATTTTTGTTGTTGAAAATAGATCCATGCTAAACTATAATGCGCCTCGGCAGTGTACACAGAACTATTAGATTTTAAAACTCTATTCAATATTGATATAGCTTTTACTGTATCTGTTTGTAATATGGCTTGTTGAAAAATTGCCATATTGGCCATTAACACATCATCACTTGCACTGTTTTTATCCGCAAGAATAAATGCTGCAGTAATAGATGCATCTGCCCAATTTTCTGTTTTATATTGACATCTTAATAAACCTTTAATCGCTTCATTTTTTTGCTCCTGTTGTGTCGCATACGCTAATGCTATTTTGAAATACTTTTCTGCAGATGCGAAATCTTTTAGATTAAAGTAATGAAGTCTTGCTGCAACAATAGCCGCTCTTTCTGCATACTTATTAGGAGCTTTATTGGCAATGATGGCAAAATAGAATGCGGCTGAATCATACTGCTCATTTGTATAAGACATTTCGGCAAGTAAATGCAAAGCATCTATATGGTATTTCCCAGAAGGATATAAAGTATAATATTTTTTAAGCCCAGTGAATGCATTTGAAAATTGCTTATCCTCGTATTGTATAATTGCAGCTCTATAAATCAATGAATCTTGTTCATTGATTGAAAGTGGCTTACCAAAATCATTCATGAACTGAACATAGGCTTCAGGTTGTTGTTCTTCAATAAAAATATTTCTAATATATTCAACTGAATTATTACTTTCTTCAGCATTTGGATAAGCAGTATACAATGATTTAAATTGTTGTAAAGCTTCTTGATTTTTATTTAAGTTGAAGTAAGTTATGCCTAATTTATAATAGGCCAAAGGATAGAATTCTGTTGCTTTTTGATCTAATAGAACTTTTGATAAAGGAGTTATAGCCTGTTGGAATTGTTCTTTACTAGTATAAGTGTCTGCCAATTCCATTCTAGCGTCACTTAAATATACAGATTGACTAAAGTCTGTTTCAAAGCTATTCAAAATTTGTAGCTTTTCTTTATTTAACCCTAATGCGCCATAAATGATTGCTTTTTGAAAACTTGCATAATCTTCATAGTTCCAACCAAGGTCAATTATTTTTTGATATGATTTTAAAGCCTGTTTATATTGCTTTAACATAAATTGACAATCAGACAACCTAACCAAAGCATCTTTTTGATACGGTGCCGATAAAACATAAGGATTAAAATCTGCCGCCACCGTGAATAACTGCATTGCTTTAGTGTAATTATTATTTTTTAAGTAACAATATCCTAATGAGTAACTAGCATGTTTAATTGTAATCTCCCCTATTTCAATAGGTTCTTTAAGGTAGGCTTCTAAATGTTCAATAGATTCATCTATCTTACCCATCTTATAGGCAAGTTCTCCAATCCAGAATTGGGTCTGAGCAAGTACTTTATTATTGTAGGGTAAATTCTTAACTTGTTTAAACAGTTCAAATGCTTGTTCATTTTGACCGTCATTAAGCCACAATGCAGCTTTACCAAATAAAATATTTGGATATAATTTTAATAAAGATTCATCTAGGCTATCCATTTTTTGGTATGCATCAAACGCTCTATTGAAATCATTACTATAGGTTAAAGCAGTTACATATAATCCTTTGGCTTCTGAACGAACATTGCTGTTTGGATAGAGTTGATTGAATTTTTCAATGGATTGAATCGCTACTCCATATTCTTTTAATTCGATTGCTAATTTTGCATAATTAAATAAAGCAATCTCTTTTTGAGCCAAATTTTGACTTTTAGTTGCACATAATAAAAATGCATTTTTAGCCCCTAATTTATCATTTACTTTTAAATAAGAAGTTGCTAATAAATACATACTATTTTGACCTAAAGAATCATCCACATTTGCTAGTTGTTTGAAACCATTTATCGCTTCTAGCCATTGTTGTGATTGGAAATAACAAAAGGAAAGTTGGTACAAATCCTGAGGCGCTACTTGTTGCTGTTTAGCCACATAATTGGATAAATAGGGCAATGCTTTTTCGTATTCCTTTTTTTCAAATAATAAATGCCCCATCAACTGTTCAAGTTGTTGATTGTAAAATTGCCCTTTCTTTTCTAAAGCAATTTCTGTGTTTTTTAGCGCAGCATCTACCTCCCCTAAAAAATAATACAATTGACTAATGTAAAATGGAGTAAGGGTTTGATAAGCAGCACTTTTTTCGGCTATTTTGAAACAACTTAACGCGAGTTTAAAATCTTTCTTTTGTAAAGCGACAAAACCAGCATAATAATTGGCATCTAAATAAAAAGGGCTTTCTTTTATTTGTCTAATACTATATAAGTAATTTGTTGATTGTACCCAATCCCCTTTCTTAAAATACAAATAGCCTAAATGAAATTGCATTAATGCCAATTCTTTATTTTCAAGATCATCCATGCTTACCTTTTGATAAACCTGTATTGCTTGATCTACACTTTGTTTTTTGAAATAATATTTAGCAAGTTCAAAATTGACCCTAGAATGATAGATTTTATTGGATTGAGTTAATAACCATTGTGTTGCATTTTCTGTCGCACCCGATTTTTCTAAGGCAATAGATAATACATGATAATGATAGGCTATATCCACTTGATTGCGGTCAAAAAAATGAGCAGATTGTATGGCTTGATATGCACTTAAAGAATCCCCTTGTCTAAGCGCCTCTAAACCTTCTTGATACAATGGATGCAAGGGCATTTTATATTGCATCAATTGACTCGAAACATTTGTACTATAAAGAAAAACGATGAGTAAAAGCAAATATTTGAAACTTGCTATTTGGATTGATTTAAACATAAAAGCCTTTATTTAGGATAGTCTTATAAAATTACACTATGAAACTAAAACGCTTCGTTAAATAAGCTTATTGTGGAAAAACAACTACAATCCTTAAATTTGTCAACAAATACAATAAATATGTATGAACATACAACAACAGTAAGGGTTAGATATGCGGAAACTGACCGAATGGACGTGGTTTATTACGGCAATTATGCCATGTATTTTGAAATTGGTCGTGTAGAAGCCATACGTAATTTGGGCTTATCCTATAAAGACATTGAGGATATGGGGATTATCTTACCCGTCGTAGAATTAAATATCAAATACCTAAGACCTGCAAAATATGATGATTTAATTACCATTAAAAGTCAAATAAAAGAATTCCCTCAAGACCATAAAATTGTTTTTGATCAGGAAGTGTATAATGAAGCTGGTAAGCTTTTAACCATTGGTCAAGTTAAACTCTATTTTATGGACGCAGATATGGGTAAAAGGGCCGAAATGCCTGCTATTTTAAAGGAAAAACTAGCAATGTATTTTTAGTTAAAACGCCTTTTTTTGGTTTACTTTGCACCTCAATTGATGCAAATTATGACGGTTCAAGTTCAAGCTACGATCATCACTATTGGAGACGAATTATTGATTGGTCAAGTAATAGATACCAATAGTGCTTTTATTGCTCAACAATTAAACGCAATAGGTGTAGCAGTCCATCAAAGAATTGCCGTTGGTGATGATGCTATTTCAATTCAACAGGCATTAGACAATGCCATTGAAAAATCACAGATAGTTTTAATTACAGGAGGTTTAGGCCCCACAGCAGATGATATCACTAAGCCTCTTTTAAATCAATATTTTGGAGGGAAGATGATCATTGATCAACCAACAATGGATCATATAACCCATATATTTGAACATATCCATAAAAAACCAATGATTGAACGCAATCGTAAACAAGCAGAAGTGCCAGATGTTTGCGAAGTATTATTCAATCAATCAGGAACTGCACCAGGCATGCTTTTCAATAAAAATAACACGCTTATTTTTTCCTTACCAGGTGTACCTCACGAAATGCAATGGTTAACAGTGAATAAAGTCATTCCAATTATACAGTCAAGATTAAAACTTGGTGTAATTGCACATAGAACCCTTTTAACGGCTGGGGTCGGTGAATCGTTTTTAGCTGAACTAATTCAAGCTTTTGAATCTAGTTTACCTGATTCAATCAAATTAGCCTATCTACCTAGTTATGGCATGGTGAGATTAAGATTAACAGGAAAAGGGGATCAAGTTTCTGATTTAAATCAGCAATTAGACAGTTTATTTAACCAATTAATAGAGGAAGTAAAAGAATACCTAGTTACAGACAAAGACGAAACCATAGAAATGGTAGTAGGCAACTTATTAAAAGCTAAAAATCAAACAGTTGCGACAGCCGAAAGTTGCACTGGAGGGTATATTGGACACCTTTTATCTAAACATGCTGGCTCTTCATCCTTCTTTACAGGCAGTGTGGTGAGTTATGACAACAGGATAAAAACTGAATTTTTAGATGTACCTACCTCTATTTTACAAACAGTTGGCGCGGTTAGTAAAGAAGCCGTTGAGCAAATGGCTGTCGCAATACGAACAAAAATGAAGACTGATTTTGGGATATCTGTAAGTGGTATTATGGGCCCCTCTGGCCAAACGGACGAAAAACCACTCGGAATGGTCTGGATTGGTGTTTCTAACCACGAAAAAGTAGTCTCAAAGGTCTTTTACCTAAGATTTGACCGTCAAAAAAACATCGAAGTAACTGCAAATCAAGCTATAAATTTACTTAGGTTACTCATAATCAATAAGATTTAGTCTTATTTTTGCTAAAATTATTCCCTATGTCTGTAGTTGACTTGATTTTACCAAAATTGGGTGAAAGTATCATGGAAGCAACCATTTTAAAATGGCATAAAGCTGTAGGTGATACCATTCAATTAGATGAAACTTTATTAGACATTGCCACTGATAAAGTGGATAGTGAAATACCATCAACGGCAGCTGGTACTATCATAGAAATTTTATTTGAAGTAAATGCTGTCGTTCCAATTGGAACCGTAATTGCTAAAATACAAACAAGTGGTAGTATTTCTACACCTGTTCAAGAGGTTGCTTCTATCCAACCAGTTACTACTCCTCCACCTATTTCTCAACAAACCAATATTGTTGATGTTCAAGAAGTTCCTTATGCACCAACTGCTTCTTTAGTTACCACTCAAAGCAACGATTCAAATGATGTGAGATTTTATTCTCCATTGGTGATGAATATTGCACAAAATGAAGGCGTAAGTTTACAAGAATTACAACAAATAAATGGTACAGGAAGTCAAGGTAGAGTTTCCAAAAAAGACATCTTACAATATGTTGCTAATAAAAAAGCAGGACTTGTTCAAGCACCAATCGTAACACAAACCCCTGCTTCTCCAATTGCAACAACACAAACTCAACCACAAACACAACCTTCAGCTCCAATAACGTCAACATCCAGCACCAATCAATTTCCTCCTGCGGATTATGGATTTAGTACTTCAAATCATGCAGGCAAATTTGCAAGTCCAGATGATGTGATTGTAACAGGTCATACAGAAATAATTGAAATGGATCGTATGCGTAAGCTGATTGCTAAGCATATGGTAGACAGTGTTCAAACAAGTCCACATGTTACTTCTTTTGTAGAAGCCGATGTAACCAATATGGTCGTATGGAGAGAGAAAGTAAAACAACTTTTTGAAAAAAGAGAAGGAACTAAGTTGACATTTACACCTATGTTTATGGAATGTATTGCAGCAACATTAGAGAAGTTCCCTTACATCAATTGTAGCTTACAAGGTGAAAATATTATTTTAAGAAAAGATATTAATATTGGTATGGCTACGGCTTTACCATCAGGTAATTTAATCGTACCCGTAATTAAAGGTGCAAATCAATTAAGTATTGTTGGCTTGAGTAAAGCTGTAAATAATTTAGCCCATGCTGCTAGAAACAATCAATTGAAACCACAGGATACGCAAGGTGGTACATTTACTGTAACCAATGTCGGTACTTTTGGTTCCATTATGGGTACACCAATCATACCTCAACCACAGGTAGCTATACTAGCCTTAGGCGCCATCAAAAAACGCCCAGTGGTTATAGAAACTCCAGCTGGTGATGCCATTTTGGTTCGTCACATGATGTATTTATCTATGAGTTATGATCATAGAATCGTGGATGGCGCAATGGGATCTAGTTTCTTATCTGCAGTAGCAAAAGCATTCGAAAATTGGGATCCAAATAGACAATGGTTCCAATATGTTTAATTTAGATAAAATCATTTTATAAAAAAGGCCTCCGTTTGGAGGCCTTTTTTATGGGTACAAATATGTATTTATCCTATTTTAAATTTAATATCCTAGGCCTAAATCTCTACCTTTCATTCGTGCAGGAACACCTTTTGACATCCAAACAGGCATTGGCGCTCCTTTTAAATAATGATCAAAGAATTGTTGTTCTCTGATTTGTATGTCTTTTCTATTTTTCCTTTCTACTAAATTGTGTGCTTCATTATTATACACCAACATCCAAATGGGCTTACCCAATCGACGCATCGCGGTAAACATTTCAATACCTTGATACCAAGGCACCGCATCATCTGCATCATTACTCATAATTACAATAGGTGTTTTAACTTTATTCAACTCAAATAAAGGTGAGTTTTTAATATATAAATCTGGACGTTCCCATAAATTGGCACCAATTCTACTTTGAGTTTTCTCGTACTGAAATTGTCTATTGATACCAGGCCCCCATCTTATACCTCCGTAAGCACTTGTCATATTGACTACTGGCGCTCCAGCCCATGCTGCTGCATATAGATTAGTTTTAGTTATTAAGTGTGCAATTTGATAACCACCCCAACTTTGGCCTTGTAAACCAATTCTAGTACTATCAATAAATCCTTTTTGAATCATAGCCCTAGTGCCACTTACTATATAATCATAAGCACCTTGCCCAGGATATCCTTTTTTATACCAAATGTCTGGAACAAAAACAATATATCCACGACTTACAAAAAATGGAATATTTAATCTTGATGGCGTTGGTGCAGGTGGTAAATAGTTATGTAAGGTTTGATTATTGCGTTCATAGAAATAAACAATCATTGGATATTTTTGCTTAGCATCAAAGTCCTCCGGTAAATAAAGAATACCTTCGGCAGTTTTTCCTGTATATGCCTTCCATTTTACTAAAGTAGATTGTATCCAATTGTAATCAGTTTGTTGTGTGTTTAAAACCGCAATTGCATTAGAAGTTTGAATTTTGTTGCTCAAATTATAGTGGAATAAATTTCCTGCATTCTTTTCATCCTCTTGCATCACTATAAAATCATTTGAATGATTGGCACCCACAATCGTTGTAAAATGCATTGGTTTTTCTGCAATAGTGAATATAGATTTTTTTTCTAGATCTAATACAGCAATACTTTCGGATTTATCAATTTCGTTGAAAGACTTTAGTAAAAGCTGGTCATTAGTACTGATCGTTTTTTTATCGGCTTGTAAATTAACAAAACGATACACTTTTTTGGAGGATCGACCTTTTGTTAATAATTGTGAAGGGGTCATACCAGTGGCATCCACCAACCATAAATCATACCTATCATAGAGTATAAAATGTTTGTTATTATCCATCCACATTGCAATACCATACGCATTCGGATCATCAGGAACATCATTGTCTTCATCATATAATGCAAAAGGAATATCTTTAGCAATATGTTTGCTTTGCATTGTAGCAGTTTGGACTGACTTATATTGCTTTGCTACTTCATCATAATAAACAATCAAGCTTCCATCGGCTGAAGGGGCCACTATATTTCCTTTTAAACCTTTTTGAATCATTCTTTTTTTGCCTGTTAAGGTTTCTATAGTATAAAGATCTCTTTTACCATAGCCCTCCCATTGACTAGCAATTGTATAGTTTGAATCCACATTTGCTAGAGCATAAACACCATCCCCATCTATTGTGTATTGAATTTGTCGGTCATTTATTTTACCTAAATAGGTTACTTGATTACTTGCAGGTCTGAATAAAACAGCTTCAGTACTCTTCAAAGTTGCTTCTAAGCTTTTTAATTGAGTAGATTGTAAATTTGCATCATTGTAATTCCAAATATCCACACTTACTCTTTCAAATTCTGGCAAACTGGTGTCTTTAATAGGTAATAGTGGTTGAATTCCGATACTAAGAATTGCACCAGATTTACTAAAATTTAACTTCTTATCCCCACCAATGGTATACTGTTCAGGTAAATTTGGATGGCTTCTATCAATTACAAATTTGGCAGAATCAGATGGGTCAGCATAATATGCTACACTAAAGTTTTTTTGTAAAGCCTTATGTGTGCTATCTTTTTCAACAAGATAAGCAAGTTGTTTACCTTGTTCATCCCATACTATATTTTGAGCAGCATAAAAAGAGGTATTAAGTATTTTATAAAGCGTATCATTGGTATTAGCCAATATAAATTTTGCTGGAGTTAGTTTGGTTTTAATTTGATAGGCCGCAACAGAATGACCATAAGGTTGAATTTGATAGTGCACCACATTAGTAACAACTCGTTCAGTCTTTTCCTTAAGTGCATAAATCACCAAATCACTTCCCTCTTTTGTTATATCACCTTTCTTATCCTTTAAATACACAAGTACATTACTATTATGTGCAGCTAGTTGAAAAGATTTTACAGAAGGAATTTTTTGAATATGATATGATTGTAAGTCAATAACAACTAATGTATCTTTTGGCATTTCTTCTGCCTTTTTCTTTGCAATTTTTGCCAGTTTCGTTTCATTAAAACTAGGTTTAATTTTTGCAACTAGAAACCCATTGTTTTCGGTAAACAGTGCAGATGCACCTCTTTCGATGACAAATTTTTGATTGTTTTTAAGATGTTGAACGTACAATACCCCGTCCCCTTCTTGGGGTGTAATGGTATAAGACAACCATTGTCCATCATCAGACAAAAGAACTTCTTTAATGGATTGCCATTGATCATATATAGTATGATCTAATGGTTTTTTCTGAGCCTGTGTTACACTTGTTAGCAATAACAAAACAAAACTTAAAATACGCTTCATATAAACTTAAATTGAACTATCAATTTACGATAAGTTTTAAAATTAGCCTTAACTATTTAAGTTTTTGCTGACGTAAAATACGCATCATTTGGAGCAGAACAGCTATCGCAATTAAGCTGATACCAATAAAAAAGCCTTTCCCCATTTGTTTTTGTTCTTGGAATAAAAGCACGGCAATAATAATACCATATACGGGCTCCAAGTTTAGGGTCACATTCATCGTAAAAGCACTGATTTTCTTTAATGCGTTCAGCATCAAATGGTTGGCCCAAACAGTACAAACCAAAGCCAAAATAACCAACCAGAACCAATCTGTTTTTGTAGGAAGAATAAAAGGGGTTTTCTGGTAGGTATTCAGTCCTAAAATCACCAATGTTAAGAATCCAAAACCTCCAAACATCTCAAAAGTCTGAATTGTTTGTGTGGTATATTGAACAGTCATTTTTTTATTGATGATGGTAAAAACAGAAGCAAAAAATGCAGAAACTAAACCAACAATAATACCTGTTCTAAAATGGATATCAAATTGAAATATAAAAAAAATCCCAATTAAACTAACAAGTCCAATTAGAAAATCATTCCAAATTAGTTTAGTTTTTAATAAAATGGGTTCTAATACTGCCGTGAATAAACTAACACTTGAAATACAAACTAAAGCAATAGATACATTCGCTAACTTAATACTTCCATAAAAACAAACCCAATGAATAGCAATTAATATTCCAATCATCATGAGCTTAAACTTATCCCTTGCTGCTACATGATTCGACTGACGATGCATTAAATAAATTGGAATTAAAGCTAAAAATGTCAATAACATTCTATAAAATACAAGTACAAGACCATTTAACTGGATTAAATTACCAATAGGCGCTGTTAGACCAGCTAGAAAAACAAAAAGGTGTAATTGAAATAAAGATCGTTTAAAACTGCTCACGCTTAATATGTTTGATAAAGCGTCCAGTAAAAGACTGCCATTGCATACTTAATACACCTAATACTGCTTCTTTAATAATCCCTTTTGACATTTTACTGACGCCAATTTTACGATCTATAAAAGTAATAGGAACTTCTTTTAATTTAAAACCAAGTCTCCAAGAGGCAAATTTCATTTCAATTTGAAAAGCGTAGCCTATAAATTGAATATGATCTAATTGTATAGAAGAAAGTACTTTGTTTTTATAACAAATAAACCCTGCAGTTGGATCTTTAACTGGCATGCCTGTGATGATTCTAGTATAGAGTGATCCTCCTTTTGAATAAATCAATCTATCTAAAGGCCAATTTTCGGTTGCCCCTCCTTTTACATACCTGCTTCCAATGGCAAGGTCTGCTCCATTTTCACATGCAGCTAATAAACGATCTAAATCTAAAGGATTATGGGAAAAGTCAGCATCCATTTCGAAAATATAATCATAGTGATTGGCTAAAGCCCACTTGAAACCATGTATATAGGCAGTTCCTAAACCTAATTTACCCGTCCTTTCTTGAATGAATATTTTATCCGGATGTGCAAGCATTAACTCTTTTACAATAGTCGCTGTACCATCAGGTGAGCCATCATCCACAACAAGTACATGGTATTGATTACCAAGTACAATTACAGCATGTATAATTGCTGCTATATTTTCCTTTTCATTATAGGTTGGTATGATTACAATTTTCTTCACTTGCTATGGGGGATATAGGCTTAAAATTACAGATTTATTAGCAAATAATATATGTTAATTTTTTAATATAGATCTATTCAAGATTTCAGTCAATTTTTGCTTGGTATGGAGTGCAAAATCACCTTTCATCATCCAATCATAATACTGAGGTTCTTCTTTAAGTACTTGAGTGACAGGCTTCCCTTTGTGTTTGCCAAAATTAAAGACCTCTACCCCATTTTCAATGATAAATCGACGTGCAAAATCTACAATCTGATCTTCTCCAGTAAATTTAACTATGGATTCTACGGTATTACCTAAGTTTGGGTACTTTTCTAATTGCGCTTCTAAAACTTCCCAGGTTGCTGTCGCATCTGCCTCTGCAGTATGTGCATCTTCTAATTGTTTATTACAATAGAATTTATATGCAGCAGATAGGGTTCTTTGCTCCATCATATGAAACACTTTTTGTACGTCTAATAATTTACGTGTTTCAATATCAACAGAAATACCTGCTCTCAAAAACTCTTCATTTAACATGGGAATATCAAAACGATTGCTATTATATCCAGCCAAATCAGCTCCTTCTATAAATTGTTTAATTTCATTTGCAACCTGTTTAAAGGTGGGTGCATCTTTTACCATTTCATCTGTAATACCATGCACTGCAGTGGTAACAGCAGGGATGGGCATTTCAGGATGGATTAATTTTCTTTTAACTTGTTTAGAACCATCTGGCGAGATTTTAACAATGGCAATTTCAACAATTTTATCTGTACTAACATTGATGCCAGTTGTTTCTAAATCAATAAAACAAATAGGTTGTGTAAGTTGTAAACGCATAAGATTAATTATCTTTCGAAGTTAAACAATATGGCCATCTAAATACGAATAACAGCTCAAATACTTCAAAAGATTTACTTAATTTTACACCTAAAATCAAAGTATGAACTGGCACCCAATCAATGATATAGCTCAACTTGAGGCAATTAAAACTGCATCTTATACCAAACCGCAGGTCATCTTTAAACATAGTACAACCTGTAGTATTAGTAGGATGGCTTTAGATCGTTTTGAAAGGGCCACCCCACCCGAAAATGTCGATTTTCATTATTTAGATCTTTTGAAATATAGACCTATCTCTGCTGCTATAGCAGATCTATTTCAGGTATACCATGAATCTCCACAAATCTTATTGATTCAACAAGGTGAATGCATCTATGATGAAAGCCACTATGGTATTATGATGGATGAACTTATATCCTTTCTATAACCATTGCACTCGCACCACCACCACCATTACATATGGCTGCTGCCCCAAATTTAGCTTCGTGGTCTTTTAAAATATGGACTAATGTGACTAAAATTCTTGCGCCGCTACATCCTAAAGGATGACCAAGTGAAACAGCACCACCTCTAATATTCACTTTAGCAGGATCTAGGTTTAATAATTTAGTATTAGCGATGCCAACCACAGAGAAAGCTTCATTAAATTCAAAAAAATCAATAGCATCACTTGTTAAATTTGCTTTCTTAAGTGCCTTAGGCAACGCTAAAGCTGGAGCTGTAGTAAACCATTTTGGATCTTGTTCTGCATCTGCAAAACTGGTAATTTTTGCTAAAGGCTTTAATCCTAAAGCCTGCATTTTATCCCCACTCATTAATAAAACAGCAGCTGCACCATCATTCATAGTACTAGCATTCGCAGCAGTGACAGATCCTGTTTTACTGAATGCTGGATTCAAACCTGCGATTTTATCAAACTTTACATTAAACGGTTCTTCATCTTTTGCAATTGAAATGGCATCCCCCTTTTTTTGTGGAATCAAAACAGGAACAATTTCATTCACAAATAAACCTTGTTCTACCGAAGCTTGAGATTTTTTATAACTGCTCACTGCAAATTCATCTTGTTCAGTCCTTGAAATTTGATGTTCTGAAGCACATAAATCAGCAAAATTTCCCATCGCAACTTGATCATACACATCTACCAAACCATCTTTTGCCAAACCATCCAACATCGATATATCACCGTATTTATTACCCCATCTTTGTTGCATATTATAAAAAGGGACATTACTCATGCTTTCCATACCACCCGCTATAATAATATCAGCATCCCCTAATAAAATTGATTGAGCAGCAATCGCAATAGATTTCATCCCACTTGCACAAACTTTATTAATTGTCGTACAAATTACTTTATCAGGCAATCCTGCAAATTTAGCAGCTTGTCTTGCAGGTGCTTGACCTAAACCTGCTTGAATCACAGAACCCATATAAACCTCATCCACTAAATTAGGATCTAGCGCTACTTGATCAATTACCCCTTTAATAGCAACTGCACCTAATTGAGTTGCAGAACAAGCTTTTAAAGCTCCTCCAAATGAACCTATTGGTGTTCTAACTGCTGCTACGATATAAACTTCTCTAGACATACTAACTATTTAAAATTGAGTTGAATATTTATGCTTCTTGTGTTTCTGGTATTAGACGAATTCCACCTTCTTCGATCGTGATTTTTTTTGCTTTATATAAAATACCTACATTCATTTTGAATGCTTTTTTGCTTATGCCAAAAAAGGCATAAATATCTTCTGGAGACGATTTATCATGATAAGGCAAAAAGCCTTTGTGTAATTTTAACAACTGAATCAATTTAGTTTGATCGTCATCTAATTTTTCTACCCCTTGTTTCCCAATACCAATATCTAATTTATTGTCTTCTCTTATTTTTTTAACAAACCCTTCTTCAATAATTTGTCCAATATGCAAATGGGTAAAAACTTCATTTTTATACACTAATCCCTGATGAACTTGATTTACAATCACCACATAACCAATATCCGATTCACGATACACTTGCAATTTTACCTTATCTCCTTCTTTAACAGTCAATAGATCATTGCTAATTTGATTGTCAATTTTTTCTGTTGCAGCAACCCTGCCAGTTTGTTTATCTAAATATAATTTGACTAGGTATTTACCTCCTAAACGCATACTAGAAAGTTGCTGAGAAACAGGCACAAATAAATCTTTCATCAAACCCCAGTCCATAAAAGCGCCCTGTTTAGTAAGCGCAACCACTTTTAAAGCTGCGATATCTCCCACCACAGCAAATGGCTCTTGTGTTGTTGCGATCAATCGATTATCTGAATCATGATACACAAATACACTAATGGTATCACCCACCTGTAAACCAGAAGGCACAAAACGCTTTGGCAACAAAACACCTTCTTCACCGTCATCCATGTAAAAGCCAAAATCCACCTTTCGATCTACGCGCATTAAATTAAATTGACCTACATTGATGGTTGACATACTATTTGATTTATGGTTACTTTGACCTGATTATAAAATTAGAACAATTCTGGTTGTTCATCATTAGGATCTTTGATTACTACTTTACTCTCCCATTCCATTTCAATTGATTTGCTAAAATCAACCAATTTTGTTCCAACTGCCTTAGAACCCATAATATCCACCATCTTACTTACTTTAAATTTAGCTTTTCTTGCTTGTGTCCCCTTGCCAGAAACAACTACTAAAATAGGCTCAATATGGGTGGTTACGGCAGCTACATAATTACCATTACCTTCTTTAATAAAAGAGAACGGTGTTTTTAAGGTGGATGTTTCAATCTTAAAGCGCTTGATATTAAATTGTAATTTGTCTTTATCCAAGTATACCGCAGTAATCACTTTTTCTGGATTAAACTTTTCGATGAAAATTACCTTTTCAGGATCAAATCTTTGAGTTTGTTCTGTATCTGTAATTTCATACGCTCCATCTTTTGTAATTACGATGATTTTTTCATCTTCAAATGTACCAAGGTAGAGCCCTTTTTCTTCTGTGTTCAGTCTTCCAAACTTATCGTCAAACCACAATTTTCTTCCCACTAATGTGCTCTTACCAGCTTCTTTTAATTTCACCGTTTTTATTGGATACTTGGTCACTTGATTACCAACACTACTTCTGCCTTTCACTTCTAATGTTTCAAAAAAGAAGTCAAATTCTTTAATTCTTGCACTACAATTTGGGCTTAAAACAATCTTTACAGATTCCGCTTCACCATTTGCATTAATAGATAAATAATGAACTTTTGATTTCTCCAAACTCTTAGCTAAAACATATTCTTTATCTCTAGTAACACCTGTTACATTAAAACGTTTTGCATAACTTATACCAGACGTACCATCTATATAAATCATATTATAAGTGGTACGTTCATCATTTTTCTGGAAAACAGCTGCATGAATAATATCTTTTCCAATAAATATTTTATCAGCTACTTTTACCACTTTCATCGTACCTCCTTTAGTGAAGGCAATAATATCATCATAATCCGTACAATCACATAGGAACTCATCTTTCTTTAAGCTTGTACCAATAAAACCTTCTGCTCTGTTGATGTATAATTTAGTATTTGCAATTGCAACTTGCTTAACTTGAATCGTATCAAATTCCTTCAATTCTGTCTTACGTTCCTTTCCTTTACCGTACTTCTTTTGTAAATTTTCATAATAACTGACAGCATAATCAACTAAATTTTCAAGATTATTTTTTACTTCCTTAATTTCTGCCTCTATCGATTTAATTTGAGCAATTAAGTCTTCAATATCTAGTTTGTAAATTCTTCTTACTGGCTTATCAGTCAACTTCACTAAATCAGCGCGTTCTATTGGCTTCTTGAATTTCTTTTTAAATGGTTCAAAAGCTGCATCAATTGCATCAATTACTTTATCCCAATTAAGGTGTTTCTTTTCTAATTCTTGGTAAATTTTTTCTTCAAAAAATATTTTTTCCAAACTAGTGAAATGCCATTTATCCAATAATTCCTGTAATTGAATTTCTAATTCTCTTTTTAGTAAGGATTTTGTATGATCTACTGAATAACGTAATAAGTCACTTGCTCCAAGAAACTGTGGACGCTGATTTACAATTACACAAGCATTAGGTGATAAACTTATTTCACAATCTGTAAAGGCGTATAAAGCATCAATCGTAATGTCAGGTGAGATGCCTGTTGCTAAATCAATTTGGATTTCTACTTGCGCAGCAGTAACATCTGTTACTTTCTTGATCTTTATTTTACCTTGGTCATTGGCCTTGGTAATACTTTCCATTAATTGTGTTGTCGTAACACCATAAGGCACATCCTTAATCACTAAAGTTTTCTTATCTAACTCTTCTATATGCGCTCTTACTCTTATTTTACCCCCACGTTTACCATCATTATAGGCAGACGCATCCATCATACCCCCAGTAAGAAAATCAGGCAATAATTCAAATTTTCGACCTCTTAAATATTTAATACTAGCTTCCAATAATTCATTGAAATTGTGCGGTAATATTTTTGTTGATAAACCCACCGCAATACCATCAGCACCTTGCGCTAATAACAAAGGGAATTTCATTGGAAGCGTGACAGGCTCATTCTTACGTCCATCGTAACTTAATGCCCAATCTGTTGTTTTTGCATTAAATGCCACTTCTAAGGCAAACTTACTTAAACGTGCTTCAATATACCTAGAGGCCGCAGCCGAGTCACCGGTTCTAACATCCCCCCAGTTACCTTGCGTCTCCACCAATAAATTCTTTTGTCCTATATTTACCAATGCATCACCAATACTGGCATCTCCATGTGGATGGTACTGCATACTTTGACCAATAATATTAGCCACTTTATTGAATCTTCCATCATCCATTTCCTTCATGGCATGTAAGATTCTACGTTGCACAGGTTTTAATCCGTCTTCAATAGCAGGCACCGCTCTTTCTAAAATTACATAGGATGCGTAATCTAGGAACCAATTTTTATATTGTCCCTGAACACCCGATTCATTCTCCGTTACCCTACTTAAATTTTTCTCTTTTGCCATAAATTTTCTTAATTAACCTTCTATTTTATATCAGGTTGAATTAGAGTCGGTAAGTGTCTTCACTACCGTCTGCTAAACTATTTAATTCAATAAAAACAATATTCGTAATTGCAGTTAATTCATGCCAAACATTGGCCTGAATTAACACCCTTACAGGTGCAATTAATTCAACTGTTGCTGATTCTTTCGTATCTAAATGCTTCCAATGCAATGTGGCTGAACCTTGCACTAAAAGCATGTCTTCTGGATTTTTTCCTTTAGAAATACCCTTATGGTAATGTTGTCCACTAATCGTACCAGCATTTCTATAGACTAATAAATATTCACCAGTTCTATCTGTACTAAAATAATGAAGTGCGCCACGCTCATCCACTGCTTTCACATCTATTGGGCTAATTGTTACACTCATTAATTTAGTATTACTTGTGTTATATTATATTATCTTTTATGAAGCGTTTTCTGCTTCTACCACCGCACCACTACCACCTGGCATTTGAACGACCATATCCTTCCAACCTTTATGCCAATCACCTACCATAACTAGCTTCCCATCCGCCTCTAAAGCTTTGAGACGAGACACAATGAAAGCATCTCCAGTTTTAATTTTCATTTTACTGAGTATGTTAGCAAGTGCGCTTTGTAACTTTTGCGCATTTTTTGTTAGCAAGGATAGTATTTCCTTATCATAAAAACCTATACCCATACTTACAATTTTCTTACCACCCTCTAAAAAGCGAACACCTTCATTTTCATTGCATAATTTCTTCCATTCATCTGGATCTAATTCAAATTCACTTAAGGTGATCTGTCTAGCTAATTTCTTTGCTTTTAAAAATTCTTTAGGCTGAATCTGACTTAAGTGGGTAGGATAAAACAATTGACCTTTTTCATTTAAAAATGGTAAATTATTTAAATACAATACATGTATTCTACTTTGATACTCTTTAAACTGACTCATGAACCAATAATAGCCACAAACATCGTGTACATTTTGCCCCATCCAAATCCAGATCATTTCATTTTCATCATGATTCAAAGAGGTTTGTAAATGATGTATGGTTAACTTGTCATCCACAATATCTAATTGATCTTCATAAGGAGAATGGGTCAATACTTCTTTCCACCAATCTCTTCTATGCTGGTATCCTTCTGTTTCATAAATATCCATAAGTGGCCCAACAGCATAATCGTCTTTAATTTCTATGACCTTTCCAGACATAGACTCATCTAATTCAATAGCAGCTTCTAAAGCAGCTATATCTGCGGTATTAAATACTATGTGTATCATTTGCTTTATCTAATTCTACTTTTAAATTATTGATAATGAAGTCCTGTCTTTCAGGGGTATTCTTTCCCATATAATATTCTAACAAATGTTGAATATGATCGCCTTGTTCTAAAATAACTGGAGCTAATTTGATATCTGCATTGATGAATTTCCCAAACTCTTCTGGACTGATTTCACCTAAACCTTTAAATCGAGTAATCTCTGGTTTACTACCTAATTCAGCAATTGCTTTTTGCTTTTCGGCTTCATCATAGCAATAAATGGTTTTTTGCTTATTTCTAACACGAAATAAAGGCGTCTCTAAAACAAAAACGTGCCCTTTCTTAACCAAGTCAGGGAAGAATTGTAAAAAGAAGGTTAGCATCAATAAACGAATATGCATCCCATCCACATCGGCATCGGTTGCAATCACAATATTGTTATAACGTAAGCCTTCTAGTCCATCTTCAATATTTAAAGCATGTTGCAATAAGTTAAACTCTTCGTTTTCGTAAACCACTTTTTTTGTCAGCCCAAAAGCATTCAAGGGCTTACCTCTTAAACTAAATACAGCCTGAGTATCTACATTTCTGGACTTCGTAATACTACCACTTGCAGAATCACCCTCGGTAATAAACAAGGTGCTATTTTGCTGCGTGGAGATAAAAATTTCTTTGTTTTTATTGGGCACTTCGTCGTTTAAATGAACCCTACAGTCCCTCAATTTCTTATTATGTAAATTGGCTTTTTTAGCACGTTCATTGGCTAATTTTTTAATGCCTGCCAATTCTTTTCTTTCTCTTTCATTCTGCTCAATTCTCTTCTTAAGCGCTTCTGCTACAGATGGATTTCTATGTAAAAAATTATCTAACTCTTTTGCTAAAAATTCAGTCACAAAATTCTTCATACTTGGGCCGCCATCCGCCACATTTTGTGAACCTAGTTTTGTTTTGGTTTGACTTTCAAATACAGGCTCTTGTACCCTAACAGACACGGCTGCAACAATACTTGTTCGAATATCTGATGCTTCATAATCCTTCTTGTAAAAATCACGAATCACTTTCACATAAGCTTCTCTAAAAGCTTGCTGGTGGGTACCCCCTTGAGTGGTATACTGACCATTTACGAATGAAAAAATATCTTCTCCGTAATCGTTGTTATGAGAGATCGCAACTTCAATATCTTCGCCTCTTAAATGTATGATTGGATACCTTAGTTCATCTGGGTTTGTTTTTCGTTCTAATAAATCTAATAAACCATTTTTACTGATGTATTTTTTATCGTTAAAATGGATTGTTAGGCCTGCATTTAAATAACAATAATTCCAAAGCTGACTTTCAATATATTCATAGATAAAATGATAGTTTTTGAAAATCGTAGCATCTGGTGTGAAAACCACCAAAGTACCATTTGGCTCAGTTGTTTTAGCTTCTTTTGTTTCTTCAATCAATTGACCACGTTTGAAACTAGCTGATTTTTGCTTTCCTTCTCTAAATGCAGTCACCTCGAAATCATCACTCAACGCATTCACTGCTTTTGTACCAACTCCATTCAGTCCAACAGATTTTTGGAAAGCCTTACTGTCATATTTTGCACCTGTATTGATTTTACTCACTACATCTACAATTTTACCTAAAGGGATACCTCTACCAAAATCTCGTATGGTGACTGTTTTATCTTGAATAGAAATTTCAACTTGTTTGCCATACCCCATGGTATGCTCATCTATACAGTTGTCAATGACTTCTTTTATCAATACATAAATACCGTCATCTGGTGCAGATCCATCCCCCAGTTTTCCAATATACATACCTGGACGTAAACGAATATGTTCTTTCCAATCTAATGATCGTATAGAGTCTTCATTATATTCAGCGCCAATTTTTGCTTCTGCCATAATTATCAATACTTTATGAGCATAAAATGCCCTCGTCTAGCTGCAAATCTAATGCTCGGAGCAAGTTTTGCAATCTAAATATTTACAAAAAAGGTCAAATGTGGATAAAAGGATTAAAGCATTATCTTTATCCTATCGAAAAGCATACAACATATCCAATTACTGACCTTGATTTCATCAAAAACAAGGCAGTTGAACTAGAAGCTGAAAACCTCAAATTTCAAGATTTTTTAAGGAATTTGGACAGTTTAAGCCTAGATAAAGCCGTTTTTGAGCTTTCAGAGACCATTTCACCAAAAATCGAATGTACGGACTGCGGGAATTGCTGCAAAAGTCTAATGGTCAATATAGACGAGGAGGAAGCAAATAACTTATCTGCACATTTAGGTCAATCCAGGGCAGAATTTGATGAAAAATACCTAGACAAAGGTGAATCAGGCCGTATGGTCGTTAATGCCATCCCTTGTCATTTTTTAGTGGGTAATAGTTGCAGCGTATATGAACATCGATTTGCAGGTTGTAAAGAATTTCCTGCCTTTCATGTGCCTGATTTTAATAAAAGACTATTTACAACTTACATGCATTATGATCGATGTCCAATTATTTTTAATGTTTTAGAAACCTTAAAAGTGGATACTGGATTTAAACAAACTGCTTCCTAAACCTCAATTTTAAAGGATGCCTTTACAATTTGGAATAGATATCATTTTACAAAATGAACCCAATTGGAAAAAGGAGCGTATTGGCATGTTAACCAATGATGCTGCAAAAACAATTCATGGGAAACTAAGCAGATTGGCATTAATAGAGGCTGGATTTAATTTGATTCAATTATTTTCTCCAGAACATGGTATTAAGGCAATAGGTGAAGATGGGGCACCCATGCAAAACGGAATAGATGAAATCACAGGACTTTCCATTATTAGTTTATATGGAACTAAATTCATGCCCAGTGCCGAAGATCTAAAAGAGATAGATGTACTATTATTTGATGTGCCTGATGCGGGTACCAGATTCTATACCTATTTATGGTCCATGACTTATTGGATAGAAGCAGCAGCTAAATACAATAAAAAAGTTATTATTTTAGACCGACCAAACCCAATAGGCGGCAATTTAATGATGGCTGAAGGTCCTATGCTAGATAAAACTATATCAAGTTTTATTGGTCGTTTTAATATCCCCATAAAACACCAATGCACCCTAGGCGAATTGGCAGTTTATTTTAATGATCAACAAAATTGGAATGCCAATTTATCCATCATTAAATGTGCTGGTTGGCGAAGAGAAGAATTATTTTATAATTGGGGTATAAAATGGGAAAAGCCTTCACCTGCACTTCAAAATATGGAAGCAACCCTATTGTATCCAGGATTATGTTTTTTTGAGGCTACCAATGTGTCTGTAGGACGTGGCACAGCCTTTTCCTTTGAATGGATCGGCGCAGAGTGGTTTAATTTACCCGCCATTACTATGTTATGTCAAAATATAATTGGCGAAGAGATTAATATGGAAGTAATGAATTTGCCCATTCCAAAACAGGGTCAAAGCATTGATATAAATGGCATTCGATTAGTAGTAAAAAATCCAACTTCATATGATGCTGTGCTAAATGGCTTATTATTACTTAAAATTATTAAAGATATTCACCCAAAAGATTTCAAATGGATGCCCTATCCAACACAGGCAAATCCAACCGGCAGACATCATTTGAATTTATTATTAGGTGTGCCCGATGCAGAAAATATTTTTGACTTACCATTACAAGCTTGGTTACAAAAAATAACCGTATTATTAAATGTGAAGTCTTGGAAAGATAAAATAGCGCCCCACTTACAATACGAATAGGGATTCATGACATAAATCAACTTTTAATATAGCTTATTTTAAAAGTAAGTTATGTAATAAAGTATGACTATCATGTAACAATACACCAGTATAGATTAAAGAACTTTACTACATGTTAATTCATGTATTTACTACCTTATTCATCATGTTTTCAATAATCACATCTGCCTCAGCACAGATTTCAATCAATTCCTGTGGGTTGGATGTAAATACTCCAGCTGGGTCTATTGCGTTTAGTGTTGGGGAAATTGCTAACAATTCAAATAACACAGCTTATTTTATAAATGAAGGCATACAATTTGGCTATACAATACATCCTAATAAGTATAGTACATCTTTAAATGTAAACATCTATCCAAATCCAACCACCGACTTAGTTTATTTTAAAGTTCAAAATGCATATTATAACAATTTAGCTTACAGAATTTACAATGATCTTGGTAAAGAATTAATGAATGGAAAAATTCATAACGCAAATACTAGCGCATCCTTATATCAGTTCCCCGCTTCAACCTATTTTATCAAAGTATATAGCAATATAGAAGAAATAGTATCATTTAAAATAATCAAAATTTACTAATATGAGACACCTATACAGTATAATTTTAATGCTCCTATCTTTTCAATTAGTGGCTCAAGTTCCACAAAAGATGAGTTACCAAGCAGTTATTAGAACAGCTAATAACAACTTGCTGTCCCTTAAAAATATTAGTATGCGTATTAGTATCCTAAAAGGAGAGCTGACATCTAGCCCTGTATATATTGAAACGCATAATGGAAAAACAAACTTAAATGGATTAGTAAGTATACAAATAGGAACTGGCTTGGTTGTATTGGGTGTTTTTTCAAAAATTGATTGGTCAAAAGGCCCCTATTTTATAGCTACAGAAACAGACCCAGATGGAGGATATGATTACAGCATCAATGGGAAAAGTGAATTATTAAGTGTTCCCTACGCTTTGTATGCACTCAATAATTCAAATTTTGATACAAGCAGCCTGCATAATAGAATCATTGAATTACAATTTCAAGCAAATGAAAATAAAATCAACATAGATATGAATCTAGATAGTATTAAAGCAAATGCTGCAGATATTAAAACGAATCTAGATAGTATTAAAGTGAATGCTGCAGATATTAAAGTGAATCTAGACAGTATTAAAGTAAATACTATTAAAATAGCAAACGCCATTACTATAGAAGGAGATGATAATATTGATTTAAAATCTAATGGTAACTTAAAATCTTCAAAAAATATTTCATTAACAGGCAATATCGAATCTTCAGGTGAAACCTCCTCCATTGGTACTATAATCAAACCATTCAAAGATCTGTTTATTTCCTCGCATTCCTTATATATTGCAAGTGATGTAGTTGGACAAAATATACCTCCAACCATATTAAGCAATGTAAAAGGCAATTTAGAAATTTCTGCCGGTGGATTAAGATTAGTAGGTGCAGACCAAGCATTTATTGCTCCAAGAGTAATTAGTACACTAACTGGAAATGCAAGTACCGCCACAAAATTTGAAACTCCAAGAATGATCAATGGAATCGCTTTTGATGGTAGTGCAAATATTACTATTCCTATTGGATCCGTTTCAGAAGAGGTCGGTTATGATCAATTAAAAGGTACTATTCCCATTTGGAATCAGTCGACCATTGGCAATGCTGCAACGGTAACAACTAATGCGAATTTAACAGGGATAGTTACAAGTGTTGGAAACGAAACAGCCATTGCAAATGGTGTCATCTTAAATAGTATGTTATCCAATGAAGCGGTTGCGAATTTATCAGGTTCAAATACAGGAGACCAAATTCTCCCTACATTAGCAAGCCTAGGGGCTGTAGCTAGTAACCTTACTTTACTAGGCGCCACGAAAACAAAAATAACATATGATGAAAAAGGTTTAGTGACTTCAGGAGTAAATGCAACTACTGCAGATATTGCAGTAAGTGCAAATAAAAATTATGTGACTGACATTCAAGCAGGTGTGATTTCAAATACATCTGGAATCAATACAGGAGATCAAGTTCTTCCTTCACTTGTTAATCTTAGAAGATCTGAAAATGAAGCAGATCCATATTTTGATGAAACCGGACTACTTTCTAAACTAACTTTATCTAGTAATATTACCGATAGACAAACAGAAGATCTTGACCTTACAAAAACTATTCATAAACTCAATGGTAAAGATATAAGGACTTACTTTTTAAGAGACGGGTTTGAAGGTCAAGTAATTTATATACTTCCATTTGGTGATGACACCAACCTCAGTGATATTACAATTACCATCTTAAATGGAACAATATGGTCGTTAAACATGTTGGTTACAGGTGACGAAATAAGACCCATCATATGGACACCTTTCTCAACAAAAAGACCTTCAGATACAATGGCCATGGCAATTTTTACTGAAAAGAAATGGTTTCTTACTGGTGGATCATCCGCTATTGGACGTTAAGTTTTAATCTAAATTAACTATTTTATCAGTTCGTTTTGTACCAGCGTATAATTCATATTCTAATAACCTACAATCAATTTTTGCATTTAAGAATTCAATGCGTCTACTTGGTTTAAGTCTTATTTTTTTAGCCAATTCTAAATTGCCTGTAAAAATATACCCAGTCATACCTTTGCATTTGTTCTTCATATAATCTCCAATACGGGCATAGGTTGCTTCTAATTCTACTTCCTCCCCTAGTCTTTCTCCATATTCTGGGTTGATCATCACAATTGCACCTTCCTCTGGTTCAGGCATTTCTGTTGCTTCAAAATCGCAAACTTGAAAATCAATTAAATCTTCTACACCAGCTACACCTGCATTAATTTTTGCCACTTTAATGGCATCCTTGCTGATATCAGATGCTATGATCACTAAATTGGGCAAATGCCTAACTTGTTCTTCGATAATCTTTCTTTCTTTCTTATATACAGCAGCATCGTAACCAATTAAGTGCATAAAAGCATAATTGTTTCTAAATAAACCAGGTGCTCTTTTGGTGGCAATTAATGCTGCCTCTATGGCCAAGGTACCTGATCCGCACATTGGATTTACAAAAGCACCAAACTTATTCCATTTAGTAGATAAGATAGTGGCGGCTGCTAAAGCTTCTAACATGGGTGCCTTACCTGGTAATTTTCGATAGCCGTGTCTTGCTAAAGAATCACCAGAAGTATCTAAGAATATTTCAGCCTCATCATTTTTCCAAAATAAATACACCACCGCACCAGTAAGTGCTGAACCAGTGGAAGGACGTTTACCACTCACCTCTCGCATTCTATCTACCACTGCATCCTTCACACGTAGGTTAGCAAATAAATTAGTAGAAATGGTATCATTAAATACATTACTAATCACCGAAAAATAGCCATCAGGTTGGATCATGGTTTCCCATGGTATAGAAATCAAATTATGGTGTAATTCATCCGGATTGTTACATATGAATGACTTTAAAGAATACATCACCTGACTTGCAGTGCGTAGATTTAAATTCAAGCGGATACAATCGTTCACTGTTCCCGTTAACTCAACACCCGTTTGAAAGACCCTATCCACATCAAAACCTAATCCAATTACTTCGGCTCTTAAGGCAGGTGCCAACCATTTATTACAGGTAATAATGATTTTATTGCGGGTGGTAAATACTTGCATAGGTCAAACTTAGTTCAATTATTGTAAAGGGTATAAAAGCAAGAATCCCCAACTATCTAATGGATATGTTGAGGATTCTTTGTGGGAGCACACGGGCTCGAACCGCGGACCCTCTCGGTGTAAACGAGATGCTCTGAACCAACTGAGCTATGCTCCCTAAGGAGTGCAAAAATAAGGGGGGAAATTCAAATTCCCAAAAAAAAGTTTAATTAATTTAATTGAACCGCTGGAAGCCTATTAGATTGACTATCATAGACAAATAATTCAACAATTTCGAAACTCCAATACTTAGACAAAGGTGATTTTTGAAGCAGTTCTTCCACTTCTTTCTTGGTATATGCATTGATCGTAATCCAAGATTGTTGGGATTCCATACTTACACAATAGTTCTCAATAGTCCCTTTATTAAATAGATAATTGATATAGGTTCTATGAGGTGGCACGAGGGTCATAAACTCTTCGTCCATGTCAAATGATATTATCGCTTGGTACTTTTTCATCCTTAGTCTAAGTTAGTACAAGTTTATTTATTTCCAAAAAGCAAAATTGTTAAATTTCACAGATGGCGATAATGTCTAATCTATTTGAAATGAATGTACCCAATTCTTCCACCAGAACCTGCTAAAAATGCCCCTTTTTTATTGGGTTGTTTTTTTACAACATGAAAAGAAGTATTACTTGTAGTATGCCAAGATTTTCCACCATTAAATGACAGGTCAACACCAGATGTGCCACAAGTAATTATTATTTGATTGGTAATAAATTCAATAGAAGATTTATAGCCATTGGGCCCACTAAGATCAATCGTTTTAAAATTTATCTTTTTTGATGCAAGGAGTTTATTATTTGATTTTGCATCGAGCTTCAAACGATAACCAGCTATATTTTTTGTTGCATTTTTATCATTTGAAAAATCTCCACCAACAATGACTATTTTTTGATGATTGGGAGATACAGCTATACTGTTTGCGCCCGTTGAATTGGTCCCTTGTAATAAAGGCAAAGAAGTGGCATATCCATTTTGCCAAATTCTACTTGACATCCCCCCTGTTACAAACAATAGCTGTTGATGAACGAAAGCTAAGTTCGAATTACTGGAAGCAAAAAATGCTTCCCCCTTATAAATTGGTGATTTACAATAATCTTTAGGCATATTAGACCAAGTCTCCCCTTTATCTTTGGTTGACATGATAAATAAAACATCATTGATAGGATCACCAATGACTACCCCATTATTTGTATCACTAAAAGCAATTGCATCTAAAAACATAGCGGTGTCATTATTTTCATACACTTGGTACCAAGAAACACCTCCGTCTTTTGTTTTTAATACGACTGCCGGTGCAGCAATAGCCACAAGGATTGCTTCATTTGCATCCCAAGCGTGCATGGCTCTAAAATCTCTGTTTTCAAATCCTTTAACTTGCATCCATTGAAAAGTCTTTCCTTCATCAACAGATTTTGCAATCATACCTTTTGATCCACTTGCCCAGATTACTTGGTCAGATGGAATGGATAAACTTCTGATACTAACCCCTTTTTGTTCGGTCAAAACCTCAACTGAATGTTGAGCAGCTACTTTTGAACTGACACATAATAAGGCTATAAAAAAGATTTTAGAAATAGACATGGTTTCATGATTTTTGCAATCTAAAGATACACTATGATACCTTATTGGATGAGTAGAACTGAACTGATGTTAGGTGCTGATCAAATAAATACATTAATGAGTAAAAATGTCCTGATTATTGGTCTTGGGGGAGTTGGTGGAATTTGTGCGGAAATGATTGCAAGGTCGGGTGTAGGGAAAATGACAATCGTGGACAATGACAATATTGATTTAAGTAATATTAATAGACAAATACCAGCATTACACTCAACGGCTGGGATGCCAAAGGCGCAGGTTCTTGGTGCCAGATTAAAGGATATTAATCCTGAGTTAGACCTTACTGTGTTGGAAATTTTTATCAAAGAAGATATTACCAAAAACTTATTAGATAGTACCAAATGGGACTATGTGGTAGATTGTATCGATACACTCTCTGCAAAAACTTTCTTAATTAAAGGCTGTATAGACCGCAATTTACCAATCGTAAGTTCAATGGGGGCTGGTGGAAAAGTAGATCCTAGCCAAATTAAAGTAACCGATATCTCTAAAACCTACATTTGTAACCTTGCCAGATATGTAAGAAAAAGATTACAATCTTTAGGGATTAAAAAGGGTTTAAAAGTAGTATTTAGCCCAGAAAAAGCAGATCAGGATAAAATCATTGTCACCGAAAAAGCATTCCCCAAAAAGTCAATCATTGGGACTTTAAGCTATATGCCTGCCATATTTGGTTGTACTGTGGCTAGTGTGGTCATTAGGGATTTAATAGCAACAGATTGATCTAGACCAATTTGAGTTAAATTTTCTTTGAAAAACGCTCAAATTATCTTTATTTTGCAACCCCAAGGCAATATTTTGCACTGGGGGGAAGATGGTTCGGTAGCTCAGCTGGATAGAGCGTCATCCTTCTAAGATGAGGGCCATTGGTTCGAATCCAATCCGAATCACAAAGCCTATCACGAAAGTGATAGGCTTTTTTCATTTGAAGCTGTGTTACAAGCTCGCTTGTATAAACAGATGAGAATGAAAAAAGCAATAAGTACGCTACGCGTACTTATGAAAGGCTTTGATGAAAGTCACATAAGGGATGTCGGAGTGCAACGACGACAATCCTTATGTGAAAGTGACAGATTACCTTCTTAACATCCAATTTTCATACAAAAGAGACAAATTAAAAGCATAAGAATAATAGTCAAAGCGAACCAGATTTGACTCATTCACGATACGCTTTAAAGGATTATTTAACACTGAAGCAATATTGGCTACAAAATACGGGTAGTTATTTTCTCCCAAAGACGCCAAATCCGAAGGAGGATCAATAGTTCCACCAAGTCTTAAAATAGTAGTATTCAATAAAAGTTGTTCTAAAGGAAATCTAGATGTTAATAGCAATGCTTTGGATTGTGCTAGCAATAAAGGTTTCAATGATAAGAGCGGTGGATAATCCGAATAGTAGATCAACCTTGCTACATGGTATAAAATGGTTGCTGTGTTTGCATAATGCTGAGAAACATAAGTTGGATCATTTACATGTAAGTTTTCATTTACTAAGTCAACAATTAAATCCAAACTACTCGTATCAGTTGCATTCAATGGAATTTTTGCAATGGTATGCATCAATAGCACATTGGTTAAAACAGAAAGGTCAACATCTTTAGGCATCTTATAGCCTAACCAAGTATTGTAGACAGGCTTGTGTTGATGTTTTTTGTAAAAACTTCTGTTCGGTTTAATTAACCCCACTCTAAATTCACCAAATTTTTGCTGCAACGCTTTAACCAAAGTATCATTGACGCCAATAGCTAATAAAGTGATAGCCGCATCATCGATATCATCTGCTAATGCAAATTTTTTATTAAAAAAATTCAGCCAGCCACCATTTGGAAAAATTTGTGGTGGATTTTTTGGCCAAAAATTATAGGTCAATTGATTGTTTTTATTTTTAAACCTATCGATGTATTGTAAAGACTGTTCTTTACACTTTTCATATACTATCAATTCAGCTGGCGACATGTATTCCTTAAATTGTCCAATATTCAATAATACGAGTGCTGTAAAAAATACATTGTCCTCCTCTTTTAAATTTGAACTATAATAATATTTTCTAAATGATGGAAAAGAGCCTTTGAGTTTAGCTCCTTGTTGATTGCTTTGCTGGGCTGCAATCAAATTTAATAATTTAGCACGCTGCACAAGTAATGTATCATTGTAATTAGATGCCGCAAACAATCCGGTATACAAAATGAATAAAAACAAAAGCAGAAGCCCCTTTTTCATATAGATCAGCCCATTTTTTAACTAAAAGATGTAATTTAGTGATTATGGAGGTTAAAATAGAAACCAGTTGGAAAAAAGCATTGTCGCCTTTATTTGAGCGACCCTATTTTACTCAAATTACGGCCCATCTTAAAACTGAAAAGGCACTAAATAGAACTATTTATCCAAAAGGAAGTTTGATTTTCAATGCTTTCAATCAAACCCCATTTGATCAAGTAAAAGTGGTTCTACTTGGACAAGATCCTTACCATCAACCCGGACAAGCCATGGGACTGAGTTTTTCAGTGCCTGATGAATGTAAGATCCCCCCCTCCTTAATGAACATATACAAAGAATTGAATAAAGACATTGGCATGCCCATTCCGAAAACTGGAAATTTAACCCAATGGGCTAAACAGGGTGTCCTATTATTGAATACAGCATTAACTGTTAGGGCAGATGAACCTGCAAGTCACAGTAAAATTGGATGGACGCAGTTTACTGACGATTTAATAAAATTATTATCCAATGAAAAAACAGACCTTGTCTTTATTTTATGGGGTAATTATGCAAGTCAAAAACAGATTTTAATTGACGCAACCAAACATAAAATTTTAAAAGCAGCACACCCTTCCCCTTTAAGTGCGTACAATGGTTTTTTTGGTTGCAAGCATTTTAGCATGACGAATCAGTATTTAACTCAAGTAAAAAAAGACCCTATCGATTGGTCTATATAACATGAAACAAAAATTCAATCTTTTTAAAGGGCGTATTGTAGCTTTTTGGGCATTGTTGGTATTTGCTTCGACAATGTTTCTTTTTATAGGGTGCTACATCCCTTGTTTCTTTTTACCAGAACCTAATAAAACACAATGGCATAGAATAATCTCTCAATTATGGATGCGTTTGTTTTTAATTTTATCAGGATGTAGTTTTAGGGTGACGGGAAAACATCATTTCGATGGATTGGAACCGGCTATTGTTATCTGCAATCACAATAGCTTAATTGACGTTCCTGTAAGCACCCCTTTTTTGCCTAGAGCCAATAAAACCATTGCAAAAAAAAGTTTTATATATGTTCCCCTTTTTGGCTGGATTTATCAATCTGCTTCAGTAATTGTGGACAGAAAGAATGATCAAAGTAGAAGAACGAGTTATGAGTCCATGAAAAGAGTCTTGGACAAAGGACTTGACATGTTGATTTATCCAGAAGGAACAAGGAATAAAACTTCGGCTCCATTAAAGTCATTTTACGATGGTGCGTTTAAATTGGCAATTGAAACAAAAAAGCCCATTATTCCTGTAGTATTGCTAAATACTAAAAAGATATTACCTGCCTATCCAGTCATGTGTCTAAAGCCAGGTAAAATACAAATGGATATTTTAGCACCAATCCCAACCGAAGGGCATACTGTTCAATCTTTGAAACAATTGGCCTTTGATACCATGGCAGCACATTATCTAAAGTATAACCCAGCTTAGGAAAATAATTAATAGGTTGAATTGGAGAAAGTCCTGCTTCTATTAATTTTCAAATCTCTTAAGATACCAGATTTTGGATTTACAGTGATACTAAAAGACCTGTAAATACCAATTGGCATCACATTGATTGCCAATTGCCAACAATGCATTTCTCTAGTGATGAACATACTTAATTGTTGTACCGAAAACTGAGATAAATCAACATAACTACTACCTCCCACTTTCCATTTTGGAGAGACACTAAAATCACCAGTAAGGTTCAAAGTAGAAAATGTCTGTAATTTAAAACCCGAATAATCTGGCTTGATTGTTTTTGAAAATTGAAAGGAGTAAGATAAAGTTAAAGACCAAGGTGTGTTAAAATCTGTAAACTCTGCTGGATTTGCCCTCACATAAGAAAGTTGACGCTGTTGTTCGTCCGGGGTCATAAAAGGATCTAATGGGATATTCTTTTTTTCTTTGTCTTTGTTTTTTGTTTTGCTTGTAAAAGAAGTGGCAAATGACAAAGCACCATTTGTGATACTACCGAATTTTAATCGTGCAGGGTCAATGGCTAATTTATTCACCCTAAAACCTTTTACATCTGACTCATAAGGATCTATGTTAAAAGAAGTAGTAACACTCAATTTTTCAAACAAGGTGGTTCTGGCATAAAAATTAAAGCCACCTAATGCAAAACTATCTGCAAGGAAATTATAACTTGAATTAAAGCCAAATCCTTCAATCAATTTAATTTTCTTAAAAGCATCTGCACTGGTATCTTGTTTGTCTTTTACTTTCATTTCCAAAAAGTTATCTACTCCAAATCCCATCCCGCCAAAACTTCCTTCACTAAAAGCACCACCTAATCCATTGCCATCAAACTTTGAAAAACGGTAAGTTCTTCCACTGGTATCCACTTGTGTTGCATAATGATAAGACTTAGCCATATCAGGCTTGTAATTCAAAGAAACAGAAGGCCTAATCTCGTGACGTATCGCTTTGATATTGCCTTTTTTAAATTTATACGTACCAAAAATTCTAGTCGCAGTACCCAATCCAAAACTCATTTGAGTTGCCCTATAGAACCCTTTATTAATAGCAGTATCCACTTTTTGCAAAGTACTATTCCAGGTCTTAATATTTTGTTGACCAAACCATTTCTCTTCTAAAGAAATACTAGGTGCAATTGTAATTGGTCCAAGAGAAGGAAGCGATAAAGTAATTGGAATGCTATGATTTGCCCCCCACTGCATCGTATCTAAAATACGCCTTATGCTAAAAGAGGAATCATAAAAAGACAATTGGTTTTGAACACTACCATTGTATCCAATGCCGATTTTTTCATACCATTTTCCAGCACCTACTTGATCTTTGGACTGAAAAGGATACACAGTTAAGGCATTGAAATTGATATTCGGCAAACTCATGTTGACTAAGCCAAGGTTGTTATTTTGATTGTGTGTTAAGTTAACAGAAAGATTGTATTTGTTATTCCAAGATTTACTATAGGCAACAGATGAGCTAATTTGATTTTGGAAGTTTTGAGTTACATTGTTTAATAAATTTCGATTGTACTTTGTGCTTCCGAAATTTACATTTGCAGAAAAAGTGGTTCCAGGTCTTGCTTTTGAATCCATAGAATGTGCCCAGTTAATCATATAGGTTCTTCCTCCCGTAAATTCATCAGCAATACTTTCATTGCGATTGAGCGCCCTCGTATTTTGAAGGCTTACATTGAAATTACCTATATACTTATATCGCTGAATATATTTGCTATTCAAATTCAGATTCCAGCCACCATAGGAATAAATATTACCTCTAACAGTAGCATCCATATGCTGACTAATCACTTTATAATAGCCAAGTCCTTCAAATCCAAGTCCAAAATCTTCACTGGATGTAAATGCAGGAGCCATTAAACCAGATTGGCCACCTGTTTTATTCAATGGGAAGATCCCAAAAGGAATTCCAATGGGCATCGGCACCCCCTCAAACTCAGGAAATGCAGGCCCAGAAACTCCAATTTTATTGGTAACAATTTTGAGTTTATTGGTTCTAAAGGCAAAATGGGGCTCGTCTAAATTACAAGTAGTAAATCTAGCCTTCCATGCAAAAGCATCTGTCGGATTCACCTTTTTTAGAGCATTGGCTTGTACAAATATTTCACCCTGTTGAAAATTACTGTTCTTGATCAACCCTTTTCCAGATTGAAGATTGTAAAAAATAGAGTCATTGATTGAGTTCAAATCTCCTTCTTTAAACCTGGGCTTACTTTTAAGATTGCCTGATGTATCTTTTGCTCCGTAGGCAGTAATATTCTGCGTTTCTTGATCGAAAATGATTTTGCCGGCTTCTAATTGCGCTGTTTTATAGGTTGTTTTAGCGTTACCGTATAAAAAGAATGTTTTTGATTTTAAAAGCATCACTCCTGAATCGGTCGCTGTATAACTTATGATAGCATCAACGCTATCTTTTGACAATTGAATCTTTTTTTGAGGAATACTATCCGCTTGAGCATACAAAATACTACTGAAAGCAGTAATTAATATCGTTAAAATGACTTTATTAACAATAGAAAGGGTTGTTTTTGCGTTATTTTTGTATCCTGCTAGGTTCACTCCTGCAAAAATAAAGCAAAACAATGTTAAGGAACTGATTATGAAGCAAAATAGAATGATTTTAGCATTTAGTTTTAGTCTAATTGCCCTTTTTAGTAGCCTTGGACAAGGCGTTATGGCTCAAACCCCTGGAAAATCATTAAAACGTATTATCATTGATCCTGGTCATGGAGGTACAGATATCGGTTCAAAAGGCAAATATTCAACCGAAGCAGCCGTTTCTCTTGCTATTTCTTTAAAACTTGAGGCTTTTATTAAACAAGCTATGCCCGATGTAGAAGTGGTGATGACTAGAACCACCGATATTTACCATTCAGTAGTAGAAAAGGCTAAAATTGCCAATGCGGCCAAAGGGGATCTATTTGTATGTATTCATACCAATTCAGCAAGAGGTAAAGCAGTTAAAGAAGTAGTTGGCTATACTAAGAAAACCTATACCGTTAAGATAAAAGGCAAAAAAAAGAAGGTCACCAGAAATGTGCCCATTTATAAGACAACCTATACCCCAAGTACTGCCATTGGTACTGAAACCTATATATACAATGTGGGCAAGTCAGATTTTAGAAAAGAACTTGCAAGTGAGATGGTAGAAGAAGTGGTTGAACAATTGGACTCAGTTTCTTTAAAACAGATCAAAGAATACGAATCAGAGATTGACCCTACTAAAAAGATGATGGCCAGTATATTGGCTCAACAATATTTTCAAAGAGCTGCTAGTTTGGCTTTGACCATCGAGGAAGAGTTTAAGGCTTCCGGAAGGGTAAGCAGAGAAGCCAAACAAAGACCAACTGGCATTTGGGTATTACAAGCTGTCGCTATGCCTGCTGTATTAATAGAAACTGGTTTTATCTCTAATCCGGAGGAAGAAGAATACTTAAATAGCGAAAATGGACAAAATGAACTTTGCGAAGCGATAACAAAAGCTTTGCAACGCTATAAGAACTCTTTGGAGAATCAGCAGAAAGCAAACGCTAATTAGGCTAATTTTTAGCTAATTTTGTACCTAACTAAGTATTGAATCCTATGCGTGTATCTAATGAAACTAAAGTGGGTGCTTTAACGGTCATTGCGGTGACCCTGATCATCTTTGGATTCAATTTCCTAGAAGGAAGGACATTCTTTAAATCGGGCACTTTTATTTATGCTAAATATGCTGATACAAAAGGGCTAATTGTTTCCAATCCTGTTTTTGTGAATGGATTTCAAGTGGGTACTGTTTTTGAAATTGAAAACAACAATGACAATCTTTCTGAATTAGTGGTTTGTATTAAGTTGAACCAATTGTATAAGATTCCTAAAAATTCAATTGCCACTATTCAAGAAAATCCATTAGGTACGAATGCCATCAATATCATACCCGGTAAAGGGAATGAATTTATTCAAACTGGCGATACCATCCAAACTGCACCAGCTACTAGTTTATTAGGCGATTTCATGAATACCTTATCGCCACTAGGAAATCAAATTAAAAATACTATCACTTCCTTAGAGAAAGTTTTAGGTAATGTCAACAAAACTTTAGATGATGAGAATCGTCAACATTTTAAAGTTATACTAGATAACTTAGCAACTACCACAATTGGTTTAAATAAATCTATGGCCTCTGTAGAGAGCATGTTGAATAAGCAAAATGGATCTATCGCTAAAACTGCAGATAATTTAGAGGAATTTACAGCTAACTTAAACCAGAACAATCAAAAGATATCTAATATATTAACCAATTTAGATAGCACTTCAAAATCCATCAAAGACGCTGATTTAAACAAGACGATCAAGGAAATTCAAACTGCCTTGTTGGGTTTAAACACTACGATTCAAAAATTGAATAGTGGAAATGGTACCGCATCCAAATTATTGAATGACCCAAATATGTACAATCAATTACAAAGTACTATTAAAAGTGTAAACACGTTAGTGGATGATATCAAAGTACATCCAAAACGCTATGTGGGTATTTCGGTTTTTGGCAAAAAAGATAAAACCACGCCTTTAGCAAAACCATTATCGGACACGTTGGATCATGAATAAATTTGTAGTTTATATAATGGGATTGATATGCATGCTTTCTAGCATGCATTCTTTTAGCCAAGACACCACTCAAACGACGAATAGTAGTGGCAAACTAATTGAATTCCTTTCTGCTGAAACATACAATATAAAAAAGCAAGACAGCATGGATTTTTTAATCCTAGTGGGTCATGTAAAAGTTAAACAAGGTACTACTTTGCTATTTGGCGACAGTATCGTAGTCAATGCAACCCAAAATTCATTAGAAGGGTTTGGCAAAGTACATATCAATGACGCCGACTCAATTCATACCTATGCAGATTATTTAAAGTATGATGGCAATACTAAAAAAGCGCAACTAAGAAAGCGCGTTAAATTGACAGACGGACAAGGTACCCTCACTACAGATTCTTTGGATTATGATGTGTCTGTAAAAATTGGTGTATACAAAAAAGGGGGTAAGTTAGTTCGTAATAAAACAGTGTTAAAAAGTACAGAAGGCGTTTATTATGGCATAACAAGAGATGTGATTTTTAGAAATAAAGTTTCTTTAATCGATCCTGACAATAGCATATTTACAGATACACTTGAATACAATACCTATTCTCAATTGGCTAATTTTATTAGTCCCTCTAAAATTATAAGTGGTTCGAGGATTATCAAAACAAAAAATGGCAATTACAATATAGGGACAAGAAAAGGTTATTTATATGAGCGCTCTTCTATCGATGATAGCAGTTACTTTTTCATCGCCGACGAAATGGCCATTGACGATTCACTGGGATTAGGAGAATTCAGAGGGAATGCATTGTATAGATCTAAGGATAGTTTAAGTGTAGATTTGATTGCAAATAATATCAAAACCAATAGAAAAAAGGATGTACTGTTGGCAACAGAATTACCCACACTAATGATCAAACAACCAAATGATACTTTATACATCAGTGCAGATACCTTGTTCAGTGGACGCTTAACAGATTTAACAAGAAAAGTGCCTAGAGCGAGGGTTAAAGATGCCCCTATGCAGGATTCAAGTTTGAATAAATATTTTGAGGCTTTTCATCATGTAAAAATTTATTCAGATTCCATGCAAGGCATTGCTGATAGCTTATTTTATGGACTCGCTGACTCAACCATACGACTACACAAAAAGCCCATTCTTTGGGTCAATAAAAATCAAATTTCAGGGGACACCATCTACCTTCATTTAAATAATAGAAAAGCAGAACAATTAAGAATTATTGATAATGCCCTTGCTATTAGCGAAGTAGATAGTACAGTTTATTTCAACCAATTAAAAGGGAATACTATGGTGGTTGACTTTGTCAATGACAAGGTTCAAAAAATGCAAACTAGGGGAAGTGCCGAAAATATTTATTTTGCAACGGATGATGAAGGTAAATTTATTGGTGTCAATCAATCTACTGCACAAATTATTACAATCGAATTTAACAATGAGGAGCCTGTGAAAGTCATTTTCATCAATCAATTGAATGGTAAAATGAGCCCATTGAATGAAATACCTAAGGAAGCACTCAAACTTAATAATTTCAGGTGGTGGATAGACCTTAAGCCAAGCTCTAAGTTTGACATCTTATCTCCAAAAGGAAACTAAAAAAATTAATACACTTTATTAAGCCTCTTCTGATTTTTCTAGCATGAGGTACGCTTTGATAAAGCCATCAATTTCCCCATCCATCACTGGTCCAACATTACCTACTTCAAAATCGGTACGATGGTCTTTGATCATTTTATAGGGATGGAAAACATAAGATCGAATTTGACTACCCCATTCAATTTTCTTCTTACTAGCATTGGAGGCATTTAAAGCTTCTTGTTTCTTTCGCATTTCTTCCTCATACAACCTACTCTTAAGCATCTTCATGGCAATCTCTCTATTTTCGCCTTGGGTTCTAGATTGTTGACACTCTACAATGATACCAGATGCATGCTTTAACCTTACCGCCGTTTCTACCTTGTTGACGTTTTGTCCTCCCTTTCCTCCACTTCTATAAAATTCCCATTCTATATCTGCAGGATTTACCGTGATCTCAATGGTGTCATCAATTAAAGGATATACATAGACCGATGCGAAGCTTGTATGACGTCTTGCATTGCTATCGAATGGAGAAATACGAACAAGACGATGCACGCCAGATTCTGCTTTTAAAAAACCGTATGCAAATGGGCCATCAAATTGAATAGTTGCTGATTTTATGCCTGCGCCATCTCCTTCTTGGTAATCTAATGAACTCACCGTCCAACCTTGCTTTTCACCATACATGGTATACATCCTGAGCAACATTTCTGCCCAATCCTGACTTTCAGTTCCACCCGCACCTGGATTAATTTGAAGAATAGCTGGAAGTTCATCTTCAGGTTTATTGAGTGTACTTTTGAATTCAGCTTCCTCAATCATTAATAATGCATGTTCATAAGCTAATTTAGTTTCTTCTTCTGTTGCATCACCTGCTTTCCAGAATTCAAATAAGACCACAAAATCTTCTACGCTAGCGGCTACCTCCTGGAACAACTTTGTCCAATATTCATTCATTTTAATTTCCTTCATCGTGGCAGTAGCACGCTTGTTGTCATCCCAAAAACCAGGAGACAAGGAAAGTTGTTTGTCTAAATCAATTTTATAATTACGGTTATCAACGTCAAAGAAACCTCCTCAGGACGCTTACTTGGTCCTTCATACGCTTAATCTGTTCAATCGTCATATGAATTCAAATTTAAGTTCAATTAAAAAAAGTAACTACAAACCTCATAAGCCGGATTCTGTTTCTAAACTATCATTTATCTAGCCTTAACATTACTGCTAAAGTCTTGCTGCCTACCCTGGAACTCGGACGAGTCGCCCTCAAACGTTCCTTTACATGGCATTACAGCACCCAAGGTTTACCCTATAAAACAATTACTTGTTCTATTCGTGAGCCCTTACCTCACGTTTTCACCTTTTCCTCTTGCGAGGTAGTTATTTTCTGTGGCACTTTCTCTATCCCATTGCTGAGATGCCGGCTATTGACCGGTGGGTTACCCTATGCTGTCCGGACTTTCCTTGGCAATTGCTTGCCACGATAGCTCGGGATTGTAGTCAGGTCAAAGGTAGTAAATTAATGTGGATGTACTTAGTACTCAAAAAAGACTTCAGTGGCACCATAACCGTAAAAATCGGAGTATTGATTGACAAATCGCTTAACCCCTTTCTTTACTTTCAATAGATCGTGGATTTCATTTTTAAGTTTTCCTGTACCCACACCATGAATGATAACCATAGAGGGCAAATGATTGAGCTGGGCTAATTCAAACCATTTTTCAAATTCGTTGAGTTGAAAATGGATGATTTCTGCATTGGTTAAATGACTATGGCGATCCATTATTTTTTCAATGTGTAAATCCACCACCGACCTAGCCTTAGGTATATTTTCTTTGATTTTTGAAGCATCATATACCTTGAAGCCTGCATTCCTTAATACATCGATCGCAATATGATTGTCCTCTACTTTATCAGGATAAGTTTTAAATAATTCGTATTCTAGATTTACTTTATTGTCTTCTTTTAAAGCTTCAATTTTTTGAAATATTTGTTTTGGCTTAATCTTTACATTCGACTCAAAATGGTCTGCCTTTTTTTTATGTTGCTCTACTAAAGAGAAATCGAAAAAAAATTGTGGACTATCATTCACTACCGCAAATGGAATATCATGAATGTAAAAATCAGTAAATGGGGCAATAGTGGATGAAATTGAAAAGTCAACTTCTCCTTGTGCAATTTGTTCGTAGACAAAATTATAAGCGATGCGTGTTTTATTAGATAAGTAAATCTTAAGTGTGTCAACTACTTCGTCATTAAAGTCATCTAAGTTGAATTTAGGAATTAAATTCAACCAAACTCCCGCATCTTCTTTACTATCATTTTTCTGAACCTTTTCTTTAGGAAGCTGATCCACAAAAATCTTCTGTGGCACTTTCTTTTCAGGAAATAGTTTTTTAGATGTAAATCTTTTAAAATAAGGAAAATCAATCTGATCCATATAGGCAGGAAACTTGACACCACGCACTTCTATCATCACCATTTCATCATTCATGATTTCAATAATACGACCTTCCTCATTGCTATGCAACACTAAAATTTCATCCCCTACCTGATATTTCATCCCTTATTTTTTTGCTAAAAGACTATGCTTCTTAGAATACAAATTGTAAATGACCAACCCAATAAACATCCAAACAAAAAACCATAACCAACTTACTGGCGGTATTTCTATCATTAAATACAAACAACACATGGCACCGACAATAGGAATCACAGAGAATTTTTTGATAAAACTCAGTACAGCTACCACCATTAATATAAATACAAAAACTAAAAATAATATTTCTTGATAACCTTGATTACCTGCTTCCAAAAATGCATTCAATATTCTATGTTGACCAAAATAAATAAAAATCAATGCAATTGCTGGAATGATATATTGGCCATTAATATAAGGCAGCCTAAAGGCCTGACGTTTGATATTGGGCGACAATCTAGGCAAAACCAATACGCCAAAACAAACCAACACAAAAGCAAATAAAGTCCCAATACTTGTTAGGTCAGTCATTCTAGATATAGACATGAATAAAGCTGGAACACCTACAAAAATACCTGTTATGATAGTTGCAAAAGCAGGCGTACCAAATTTTGGATGAACCTCAGCAAATTTCTTAGGCAATAAACCATCACGACTCATACTCATCCATATTCTTGGTTGACCTAATTGAAATACTAACAATACACTGGTTGTTGCCACTACCGCACTGATAGAGATAATGTATCCAATCTTATGTAGACCAATTCTTTCAAAAACAAATGCCAAAGGATCATCTACTTTTAATTGCGTATAATTTACCATACCAGTTAATACTAAGGCAATTAGGATGTATAAAACAGTACAAATCAATAAAGAATAAATCATCCCTCTTGGCATATCCCTTTGAGGATTTTTACATTCTTCTGCCGTCGTAGAAATGGCATCAAATCCTATGTACGCATAAAATACAGCAGACACTCCAGCCAAAACACCTTTGAAACCATTGGGCATAAAAGGCGCCCAATTCGCAGTATCTACATAAAAGAAGCCCAACACAATTACCATCAAGATAATGGCAATTTTAAATACCACCATTAGATTTGTACTTTTCTTGCTTTCTTTAATACCTCTGTAGACTAACATGGTGATTAACACAACGATCACAAATGCAGGAACATTTAATATAATTCTTGTCTGACCAATCATAGGCGCATTGGTGATGGCATCATAACCAATACGAGCTAATTTACTAAAGGTTTCTTTTGTACCTCCCGCAGCCAAATGCAGTACTGCTTCCTCATAACCTTGTTGTGCCGTTTCAAAATTGGTAGACAACCAACCTGGTAAATGAATATGGAACCCTTCTAATAAATTGATGAAATAACCGCTCCAACTAATTGCTACTACAATGTTTCCGATCGCATATTCCAAAATCAAAGCCCAACCAATAATCCATGCAATCAATTCTCCGAAAGTAACATAGGCATAGGTATACGCACTACCCGCAATAGGAACCCTACTTGCAAATTCAGCATAACAAAGTGCACTAAAACCACAAGTAATAGCGGTAATCACAAATAGAATAGAAATACCAGGTCCTCCATGAAAAGCTGCTGTACCAATCGTAGAGAAAATACCTGCTCCCACCACTGCGGCAATACCCATCAATGTTAAATCACGTACCCCTAATTCTTTTTTTAACCCATTCGCACTATGTCCATCTACTAAACCGGCTTCTGCATCTTGTACAATTTTTTCAATTGACTTTTTTCTGAATAAAGACATATAATTATTGGATTCTGTTCATTAAATAATTGGCTAAATCGATCAATGGTTTTTTTCTAGCAGACACTACTGCGATGGATTCTAAATGTGCCAATGCTTCATGCATGTATTTTTGTTTCAAATCTTCTGCCCAAGCGTCTACATTACAAGCTTTAAAAATAGCAAGTACCTGTGCAACCTTATCAACAGGATCAGAAGATAATAAAGTGTTCAGTTGAGCTAATTGAGTTTCATTCGCCGTTTCCAAAGCACGTATTAAAAGGAATGTTTTTTTATTTTGTTTAATATCCCCACCCGCCTCTTTGCCAAATAAGGCAGCATCACCAAAGGCATCTAGATAATCATCTTGAATTTGAAAAGCAATCCCAAGCTTTTTACCAAACTCATATAAATGCATGCAATTGTTTTCTCCAGCACCACCAATGATCGCACCCATGTGTAAACTTGCTGCAAGTAAGACAGAAGTTTTTAGGGTAATCATATGGATATATTCCTCTAAGGTGACAGTAGCCCTCTTGGCATAGTCCATATCCAATTGTTGACCTTCACAAACCTCTCTTGCTGTTTGATTAAAAAGACTTAATATTTTAGGTAAGTGATTTGGTTGAATATTTTGCAAGTATTCATAAGCACGAATGACCATGATATCCCCCACTAATAAAGCGGTATTAGCATCGTATTTTGTATGAACTGTTGGCTGACCTCTTCTTAAGCTTGCTTCATCCATCATGTCGTCATGCACCAAAGAAAAATTATGAAAAAGTTCTACTGCCTTGGCTGCTAGATAAGCATCTGAATGAATGTCACTGAATAACTCATTCCCTAAAAGACATAAAACAGGTCGAATTCGTTTCCCTCCAATTTTTAAAAAATATTCACTAGGCTCATACAAGGAAGCCGGTTGTGATGGAAAATGTTGGGAATCGAAATCTTGATTAAATTTTTCGATCAATTCTTGAAAAGGATGCATGTTACAAACTTACCCAAATTTTACCATTTTTTAAACAGTTGTTTGCCATGATAGACTTAAATTTGTTAAGCCCCCAAATAGTAAATCATGCAAAAAAGAAACCTTTTATTCCTCCTAATCGTCCTAGTTTTTAGTGCCCAAGTTGGTGCTCAATCTTATACTTTAGAACCAGAAAAGAAAACCGGGCCTTTTACCACTGGTTATAAGAAAGCGATTGGTGTAAAAATGTACCCAAGTGCCATTTCCTATAAAACATTTAAGACTGATTCAAAAGCCTTTGAAGTACTGGGTTATTTTACCTTGGATGGATTTAGAGCTACTGTGATGTTGGAAAAATATAGCGCATTTGCCAATACAGAGCAATTGAGCTGGTATATTGGGTATGGAGGGCATATTGGACTCTGGAGTGAAGAATGGAAGAAGAACAACCCTACACACGATGCTGGAATAGCTTTGGGCGTGGATGGCATCCTTGGTTTAGATTATAAAATAAAAAACGCTCCGCTAAACCTTAGTATTGATTGGCAACCGTCTTTTAATTTTGTAGGATCGAGTTATTTTGAAAGTGGATGGGCAGGATTAGGCATTCGCTACACCTTTAAATAAAGTCTTAACAAAAGCTTCTTTATCAAATAAAATTAGGTCATCTAATTGCTCCCCTAAGCCTATATATTTTACAGGAATTTTGCATTGATGTGCGATAGCTAATAAAACGCCTCCTTTTGCAGTGCCATCCAACTTAGTTATAGCCAATGCCGTGACATTGGTGACTGCCATGAATTGTTTGGCTTGCTCTAAAGCATTTTGTCCTGTAGAGCCATCCAATACAAGCAAGACTTCGTGTGGTGCATCTGGCATTTGTTTTTGAATGACACGTTTAATCTTATTCAATTCATCCATTAAATGCGCTTTATTATGCAAACGTCCAGCAGTATCGATAAAAACAATATCAGATTTTCTAGCTAAAGCCGACTGAACGGTATCAAATGCAACCGAACTTGGATCTGCGCCCATATTTTGTTTCACAATTGGCACACCCACTCTTTCACTCCAAATAGTCAATTGGTCTACTGCTGCTGCCCTGAAAGTATCTGCTGCACCTAATAAAACTTCGTTACCTGCTGCTTTAAAATGATGTGCTAATTTGCCTATAGTGGTGGTTTTACCCACTCCATTGACACCCACCACAAGGGTGATAAAAGGTTTTTTTGCTGTAGGTACTTGAAAGCCAGCAAGATCTTGAGGCGCATCTACTAATAAATTAGCAATCTCATCATATAAAATTTGATTCAATTCGGAGGTAGATACATATTTGTCTTTCTTAACCCTCTCCTGTATTTTTTCAATTAAAGCCAAAGTGGTATCCACTCCTACATCGGCGCCAATCAATGCTTCTTCTAATTGATCCAACACTTCGTCATCTACAGAAGTCTTACCGACAATCGCTTTTGAAATACGTTCAAAGAAACCTTGTTTCGTTTTCTCTAAACCCTGGTCTAAGGATTCCTGCTCTTTCTTTCCAAATAATTTGCCTAAAAAACTCATAGCTACAAAATTAGTGCATTACTGCATAAAAAAACCCTCTCTAAAAAAGAGAAGGTTTTGAATGATATTGATATCGAAGACCAATAGCGAACTAATTACTTAGTAGCTAAGAAATCTTTTACGTTGTCTTTGTAAACGATAGACTCTTTAAAAGTATACGCACCAGTTTTAGGGCTACGTATTGCTTTAATTACTTTAGTCCAGTTTTTAGCTTCAGCAGAAGCCTTAAGATCCTTGATTTTCGAGTTTTTAGAAGCTGCTTTTGCCATGATTATTTAATTTCTTTGTGTACAGTTACTTTTTTCAAAATTGGATTATACTTTTTGAACTCCATACGGTCTGGAGTATTCTTTTTGTTCTTAGTAGTAATATAACGACTAGTTCCTGGTAACCCAGTAGTCTTGTGCTCTGTGCACTCTAATATTACTTGAACTCTGTTTCCTTTACGTGCCATGATGGTATATTATAAGTTATACTTAATGATGATTTACTTAGATTTTGTCGCCTGCGGCTCTTAAATCTTTTACTACTGCTGCCAAACCATTTTTGTTAATAGTTCTTAAAGCATCAGCAGATACTTTTAAAGTGATCCAACGATCTTCTTCAACAAAGTAGAAACGCTTCTTTTGTAAGTTCGGAAGAAAACGACGCTTTGTTTTAATATTAGAATGCGATACGCTGTTTCCAGTCATCGGCTTCTTTCCAGTTATCTGACATACTCTAGCCATGAGAAATAATTTTTTACGGACGGCAAAGGTAAGTAAATATCCCTTACAGTCCCATTTTTTTAAAGTTTTTTTCTTTCAAACGAAGAAAAAGGTTCATTTATTGCTAAAATGTTGGTTTTTAACCCCTTTTAACTCTTAAGAATAGTATTCGGCTCTTAATTCTTGAACTCTTTTGTCTTCCATATATTCGTCAAAGGTCATCAATCTGTCAATGATCCCTTTAGGCGTTAATTCAATCACACGATTGGCTACTGTTTGCATGAAAGTATGGTCATGTGAAGTCATTAAAACAATGCCTGGGAAATTTTGACAACCTTCGTTAAAGCTTTGGATACTTTCCAAATCTAAGTGATTCGTTGGCTGATCCAAAATGACCACATTCGGGTTTTGTAACATCATCTTACTCACCATACAACGTACTTTCTCTCCCCCACTTAATACATTCGATTTCTTCATCACATCATCTCCACTAAATAACATTTTTCCTAAGAATCCACGGATAAATGGTTCATCTGCATCCGTGATATGCGATGGCACAAATTGTCTTAACCAATCCATTAAAGTCAATGGTTGTGTAAATTCTTCATTGTGCTCCATTGGCAAATAAGCCTTTGTAATAGTGGTACCCCATTCTAAAGTACCTGCATCTGATTGACCTACACCATTGATGATGTCAAAGAAATAAGTGATTGCTAATGGATCCTTACTTAAAAAAGCAATTTTATCATTCTTACTCACTGAGAAAGTAACGTCTTTAAATAAAATACGTCCATCTACAGATTTTTGTAATTTCTCTACATTTAAAATTTGATTGCCCACTTCACGCAATGGCTGAAAGATAATACCAGGGTACTTTCTGTTTGATGGCTCAATCTCTTCGATCGTTAATTTTTCTAACGCTTTTTTACGAGAAGTCGCTTGCTTGCTCTTACTTGCATTCGCAGAGAAACGTGCAATGAAATCTAATAATGCAGCACGTTTTTCCTCATTCTTTTTATTCTTATCAGACATCTGACGCGCCATCAATTGAGAGGACTCATACCAGAAAGAATAGTTACCAGTAAAGGTTTTAATTTTTGAACGATCTACATCCGATACATGCGTACAAACTGTATCCAAGAAGTGACGATCGTGACTTACAACTAAAACAATGTTTTCATAGTCTGCTAAGAAATTCTCTAGCCATCCAATCGTTTCAATATCCAACCCATTGGTAGGTTCATCCAATAATAAAATATCAGGATTTCCAAACAACGATTGCGCTAACAAAACACGTAACTTAAAGTTACTTGGGATATCCTTCATTAGCGACTGATGCATATCCTCCTTCACCCCTAAATCACTTAATAAACTCGCCGCATTACTCTCTGCTTCATATCCACCCATTTCACCAAATTCTCCTTCTAATTCTCCTGCTCTTAATCCATCTGCTTCCGTAAAATCTTCTTTTGCATACAATGCATCTTTCTCGTGCATCACTTCCCACATGCGCTTATGCCCTTGCATCACGGTATTTAAAACAGTTTGCTCATCAAATTCAAACTGATTCTGTTTTAGAAAAGACATACGCTCACCTGGCGTAATTTCCACAGAACCCTTATTCGGTTCAATTTCGCCACTTAAAATTTTTAAAAAAGTAGACTTACCGGCTCCATTGGCTCCAATAATACCATAACAATTGCCTTTGGTGAAGCTGATATTCACTTCATCAAAAAGCACTCTTTTACCATAAGCCAATGTGACGTTTCTTGCACTAATCATTTGTTCAACTATTTTTGAGGCTGCAAAGTTAAGCTATTTCCGCTTACCAATCCGATCTTGCATGTGCAGAGCTAGACAAGGGTTCAAATGCTTGATTCAGGTATTTGTAATGCGCCGTAATGGCGATCATGGCTGCATTGTCGGTACAGTATTGAAAAGCAGGTAAATAGGTCTTAAAACCCATCTTAGTCCCCAAGCCTTCTATTCCTTTACGTACCCCTGAATTGGCGCTCACTCCCCCAGCAATACAAACCTCTTTGATACCGGTTTGAATCACTGCTTTCTTTAATTTATACAGTAAGATTTCAACGATGGTATATTGCACAGAAGCGCATAAATCGTTCAAATTTGCTTCAATAAATCCGGGTTCTTGCTTTTGTAAAAAATATAAAACACTGGTTTTTAAACCACTAAAAGAATAATTTAAATCGGGCACCATTGGTTTTGCAAATTCAAATGCTTTTGGATTACCTAATTGCGCTAATTGATCTAATACTGGCCCTCCAGGATAAGGCAAGCCAAGTAATTTAGAAATTTTATCAAATGCTTCTCCCGCAGCATCATCAATGGTTTGACCAATAATCGTTAAATCGGATGGGCTCTTGCATTGTACAATTTGAGTATGGCCTCCGCTTACAGTTAAACATAAAAAAGGAAAGGCAGGACTTGGTGCATCAATTAAATTAGCTAACACATGTGCTTGCATATGATGTACTGCTATCAAAGGTTTGTTCAAACTCAATGCGAGTGATTTTGCAAATTGCGCCCCCACTAATAAGCTACCAATTAATCCAGGAGCTTGTGTAAAAGCAATGGCATCTAATTCAGCTAAACGTGATTGGTGCTCTAAATTTGGAAATGCTTTTTTCAAGGATTCTTCCACTACTGGCACAATGTTTTCCATATGTGCACGACTTGCTAGTTCTGGCACCACACCACCATATTTTTCATGCACCAATTGATTGGCAATAAAATTTGAATGGATGACACCATCGATGATCACAGAAGCTGCTGTTTCATCACAAGATGACTCTATTGCAAGTATGGTGATTGGTTTTTGCACCCCGCAAAGGTAAACTATAAATGTATATCCTTACTTGGATCTTATGGCTTCAACAGGATTCATTTTAGCCGCAATTCTTGCAGGAATAATACCTGAAATTACCCCTAAAACAATACATAAACTTAATGCCATTATAATAATATTAGGAGCGATTGTAATTGGGAACGGCAATACTGAACTCAAAGCAAGTGTCAGCAACCAAACTAAAAACAAACCCACCAATCCACCTACGATGCATAAGAAAGCACTTTCCAAAAGGAACTCATAAAGAATGGTTGAACTTTTAGCACCAATCGCTTTTTTCAATCCAATTTGGCTTGTTCTTTCACGCACAGTAACAAACATAATATTGGCCACTCCAAAAGCACCTACTAAAAGAGATAAGCCTGCAATCGCCCATCCACCTTGATTTACAGAACCAAAGAACCCTTCTACTTGGTCTTTAAATTGTGCCACATCGTTACAAGTAAAATTGTCTTCTTGTGTAGGACTTAATTTTCTTAATTGACGCATCACGCCTGTTAATTCCTCTTGCAAAGCTTTGGAGGTAATGCCAGGTTTTGCTTGCACCATAATATATGGATTGAAATTATCTGGGTTGTATATTGAAGCAAAATGATTGTAGGTAAATAAACAAGTTTGATCATAATCAAATCCACCAATAATACTACTACCCTGCTTTTCAATGATCCCGATGACCATTAAGCGACGACCATTGAAAGAAACTACTTTACCCAATCCTTTTTCTGCCTTTCCAAATAATTCAGTAGATACTTTATGACCTATCACACCCACCGGAATGCCTCTTTGAAAATCGGCTTCTGTAAAAAAACGACCATAGGCAATATTGAACGCTTGGATATCTTTGAATTCCTCCGTGATACCATATATATTAATTCCTTTTAATACGTTTTCTTCATAAGTGAAGGTTGCATTCGTGGAAGTAAAAAAAGCAGTATTCGCGGCAAGGGTACTTTTCTTTTTCACCATTTCCATTTCTGCAATCTTCATAGACGGTCTTTTTACAAACTTCCACCAAGGATAATCAGGCCCACCTGCGTAATCCCATTTATCAATATAGATTGTATTGCTACCAAAACTGGATAAATCACTCTTTACTTTTGACTTTAAACTGTCAATCGTTGCCAATACCCCAATGATGCAAAAGATACCAATGGTGATACCAAACAAGGAAAGAAAAGTTCTTAACTTATTTACTTTAAGCTCTTGAATGGCCATTTTAAAGCTGTTCCAAAGGATCCCTAATACTTTAATCATGTCGTAAAATTAGCATATTCATTCGTATAGCCCTAAAATATTGAAGGGCGGTTGATAAAAGGGCTGAATTAACCTATACGAAGATGAGCAGTTTGTCGAAGATTTTTGTCTATTGTCTTAAAAATAAGCAACATACAACGAATCCTATCTAATTGATCCGTATTTTTGCGCTGATTTTTAAACTCATCTTACTATGACTTTCAAACAAATGTTTACCTCTTCCGTAGGGAAAAAATTGGTAATGGGATTCACAGGTATTTTCTTGATTCTTTTTTTAATTGTACATGCAGGGTTAAACGCAACCATCTGGGCAAATGATGGTGGTTTGATGTTTAACAAAGCGGGCCATTTTATGGGTAGCAATGCAGTTCCAAGAATTTTAGAAATTGGCTTGTTCCTAGGTATCTTCTTACACATTTATCAAGGTTATTTATTGACCCTTGAAAATAGAAGTAAAAGAGCTGTAGGCTATGCAGTTAGTTATGATAAAGGAAGTAAATGGTATAGTCGAAGCATGGCTGTATTAGGTACCTTAATCCTTATGTTTTTAATTGCACATATCTACCATTTTTGGACACCAAGTAGATTGGGTGGCATAGGCGCTATTCAACCATTAGGAGAAGTAGAACACAATGGTGTGATCTTACATAATTTATATGCAGAGATGAACATAGTGTTTGAAAACCCTTACATCGTTGTCTTATATGTGTTAGCATGTGGTTCATTGGGCTATCACTTAGCACATGGATTCCAAAGTGCTTTCAAAACAATTGGTGTTCATAATAAAAGATACCATGCAATGATAACTAGTATTGGATATGGCTTTGCTATTTTCATTTCTTTATTATTTGCAATGATGCCAATAAGTTTTTATTTCGATTGGATTAAATAATTTAATTCAACTAACATTATTTTCAATAACTGATTGATAAAAAGAGTAACATATGATAGACGCTAAAATTCCAACAGGTGATCTTGATAAAAAATGGGAAGAGTATAAAGGCCATTGTAAATTGGTCAACCCAGCGAACAAAAGAAAAATGGAAGTAATTGTAGTGGGTACTGGCTTAGCTGGTGCTTCTGCGGCTGCTTCTCTTGGAGAAATGGGCTATAAAGTGAAAGCGTTTTGTTTTCAGGATTCTCCACGTCGTGCGCATTCTATTGCAGCACAAGGTGGTATCAATGCTGCAAAAAACTATCAGAACGATGGGGATAGCGTATTTAGATTATTCTATGACACTATTAAAGGAGGTGACTATCGTGCGCGTGAAGCCAATGTGCATCGTTTAGCAGAAGTGTCTACTAATATTATTGACCAATGTGTAGCACAAGGGGTGCCTTTTGCACGTGAATATGGTGGCTTATTAAGTAACCGTTCTTTCGGTGGTACGCAAGTACAAAGAACATTTTATGCTGCAGGACAAACTGGACAGCAATTACTGATTGGTGCATACCAAGCTTTAGAGCGTCAAGTTGCTTTGGGTAATGTGCAAATGTTTGCACGTCACGAAATGCTAGACGTAGTAAAAGTGGATGGCAAAGCAAAAGGAATCATTGCACGAAATCTAGTAACAGGTGAATTAGAAAGACATTTTGGATATGCTGTATTATTGTGTACTGGTGGATACGGAAACGTATTTTATCTTTCTACCAATGCAATGGGATCGAATGTGACAGCAGCATGGAAGGCACACAAGCAAGGAGCTTACTTTGCGAATCCATGTTTCACACAGATCCACCCTACTTGTATTCCAGTAAGTGGAGATCACCAATCTAAATTGACTTTGATGTCAGAGTCATTAAGAAACGATGGTCGTATCTGGGTGCCAAAAAAACAAGGGGATGACAGAAAAGCAAATGAAATTCCAGAAGAAGAAAGAGATTATTATTTAGAGCGTCGTTATCCAGCATTCGGAAACTTGGTACCACGTGACGTTGCGTCTCGTGCAGCTAAAGAAAGATGTGATGCAGGTTACGGTGTTGGTACTTCTAAGCAAGCTGTATATTTAGATTACGCTGCAGCAATTGAGCGTTATGGTAAAACAGAAGTGAGCAAGAAAGGATTGAGCAATGTAAGCCATGAAGAAATTATCGCATTGGGTAAAGAAGTGGTGAAAGAGAAATACGGTAACTTATTTGATATGTACGCAAAGATCACAGGCGAAAATCCATACGAAGTGCCTATGCGTATTTATCCAGCGGTACACTACACCATGGGTGGTTTATGGGTGGATTATGAATTACAGACTTCTGTACCTGGTTTATATGCATTAGGTGAAGCTAACTTTAGCGACCACGGTGCCAACCGTTTAGGAGCAAGTGCATTGATGCAAGGTTTAGCGGATGGTTACTTTGTAATTCCATACACACTAGGTAACAACTTAGCAGATGAAATCTACAATGCACCTATTCCAACTTCACATCCTGCATTTGAAGCGGCAGAAAAAACAGTAGCTGAAAGAATTGCCACTTTGAAAAATATCAATGGTAAACAAACTGTAGAAAGCTTCCACAAGCGTCTAGGTAAAATAATCTGGAACGAATGTGGTATGTCTAGAAGTGCTGCAGGATTAAAACAAGCTATTGCAGATGTGCAAGCATTGAAAAAAGAATTTTGGTCTGATGTTAGAATACCAGGTGAAATCAATGAATACAATCCTGAACTAGATAAAGCAAACCGTGTTGCGGACTTTATAGAATTAGGTGAATTAATGTGTGTTGATGCCTTAGCTAGAGAAGAAAGCTGTGGTGGACACTTTAGAGAAGAATACCAAACACCAGAAGGTGAAGCATTAAGAGACGATGAAAACTTTATGTATGTGGCTGCATGGGAGTTGAAAAATGAACATGAATGGTCTTTACACAAAGAGGAATTGAAATATGATGTTATTAAACCATCTCAAAGAAACTATAAATAATATTGCTATGTCACATACAACAATGAATTTAAATTTAAAAGTTTGGCGTCAAAAAAATACAGCAACTCCAGGTGCATTTGAAATGTACCGTGTTGAAAATATATCTGACGAGATGTCTTTCTTGGAGATGATGGACATTTTAAACGAGCAATTAATTACTACTGGTGGAGAACCAGTTGCATTTGACCACGATTGTAGAGAAGGTATTTGTGGCATGTGTTCCATGTACATCAATGGTAAGCCTCACGGCCCTTGGCAAGCCAATACCACTTGTCAATTGCATATGCGTGCATTCAAAGACAATGATACCATTGTGATTGAACCATGGAGAGCGAATGCATTCCCTATTATTAAAGACTTGACGGTAGACAGATCAGCATTTGATAGAATCATTCAAGCAGGAGGATATGTGAGTGTGAATACAGGTAATGCAGTAGATGGTAACTCTTTACCAATCGAAAAAGCAAAAGCAGATGAAGCATTTGCTGCTGCGATGTGTATTGGTTGTGGCGCTTGTGTAGCTGCTTGTAAAAATAGCTCTGCTATGTTATTCTTAAGTGCTAAAGTATCGCACTTGGCTTTATTACCTCAAGGAGGTCCAGAAAGAAAAACTCGTGTAACCAATATGGTGGCACAACTAGATAAGGAAGGCTTTGGATCTTGTACCAATACTGGTGCTTGTGAAGCTGCTTGTCCTAAAGAAATTTCAATAGCGAACATTGCTCGTTTAAACAAAGAGTATATCGTAGCTGGTTTAACTGCAGAATAGTAGTGGCGAATCCCTATTTCCAGTGTAAACAATTTATCGTGCATCAGGAACATACTGCAATGAAAGTATGTACTGATGCATGTTTGTTTGGTGCATGGGTTGCTGCAGATAGTCAAATTCAATCTGCAAATAGTATTTTAGATATTGGATCAGGCACAGGTTTATTAAGTTTAATGCTTGCCCAACAATCCAATGCTACTATAACAGCAATTGAAATTGAAGAAGGCGCTTACCGACAAACCCAATCCAATTTTGAATTAAGTTCCTGGAAGGATCGAATGAAAGTGGTACATAGTTCCATACAAGATTATGCCTCTAGTCAAGCAGATTCAGCATTCGATTGCATCATCACCAATCCACCATTTTACGAAGGTGATTTACAATCCCCCAATACATCAAAAAACCTTGCTTCGCATAGTATTGCATTACCTTGGGATACACTTGCAAAAGCAGCAGGACAGTTACTACATGATACAGGGGCTTGGTATGTATTAGTCCCGACCTTGAGGGCTTATACTATGCAGAAATTAGCAGCTCAATATGGAATGCAATTAAGTACAGAAATAATGATGTACAATGATGCAAAGCATCTACCCATTAGAGCGATGTTAAAATTTGTAAAACAAAATGAAAGCAACATTCAAAGAAGTAAGCTTATCATTAAAAATACGGATCAATCCTACACCAATGAATTTACTGTTCTTTTGAAGGATTATTATTTACACCTATAAATTATTCGACATCTAGTGTTTTGCGTACTCCACTAAATGGTCGTAGCGTAAATTCAACACACCCTTATTCAACATCGTGGCACGTTGTATTATTTCGTTTCCACCAGCAACTAAATCTGGCAAAACATATTTAATCAATTGCTCACCAAAGTAACTACTTGCATCACGAGGTAATTCATTAGGCAAGTTTCCTACCGCCATGATGTCCATTCCTTCTGGTAAATAAGGTGGTGTTTTTTCAAACGTATTAATGTTCACTCCATAAATAGGATCTTCAGATGGAGCATCACCTAAATTACAAGGGACACTTCCATGCGCATCGTCCGTAATATCTGCAATGGTGGTTAAAGCAAATTCATCATTCAATAAATCATCTTGTGTAAATAAAGGCGGAATACCTGGCTCCCAATAAATACCATTCATTAAAATCTGTGTATGTGGCAAGTACTGTTTAAAAAGACAATCGTAATTCCTTGGATGAGCATGAAAATCATTACGATCATATTCTTTGGTTATTTTATGTCTGTATAAGTCTTTGCCTTTTAAATGCACATAAACAGGGTAAGCATAAGCACGATCCAATTCATCTGGCTCCACCTGTTGCACATCCATTAAATTCATAATTTCAAGAATACCATGTGCAACCCTGCCAGAACCTGTAACCACAATTTTAACAGGAGGTAATTTTAAACCAAAATAAGTATGAATTAAATCGCGATAGTCTTTTACTTCTTTCACCCTGCCTAAATTAAATAACTTAGTTCTGTTGCCATAGGCCATGATCCCATTGTGTGCGCCAACAATCCCAGCAAAAAATCCAAAACCAATCAATCGTTGACCATCCTCATGTTCCAAACATTCATAATCTATTAGGGTAATTCCCAAATCCATCATTTTATGAAAAAGTGCTTGGTTATAAGGTTGTGCTTTCTTAGTATGTGAAAAGAATAGATAAGTTTTACCTGCTATTAATTGATCTTTAGGCACTTCTTTGATCCCCAATAAAATAGTTGCGGCACTAATATCAGTGACTACTTTTATACCTTCTTTTTGGTACTCTTGGTCACTAAAACATCTATTTGGAGAAGCTTCAACAATGATATCCCAATCGCTATACTGTTCTTTTAACCATTTACATTGCTTTGGTGTTAAGGCCACCCTGTTGTCACTGGGAACTTTTCCCTCTTTAATAAGTCCTAATACAGGCATATTGGTTATTTTGCACAATATAAGAAATTTTAACATGAACTATTTTGAGTTATTTGGCCTTCCTATTGGTTTTCAAGTAGATACGAAGCAATTAAGGGCGGCTTTTATGGAGATCCAAAAGGCATCCCATCCAGACAAATATGCTCAAGGCAGTGCAGAAGAACAAGAAGCTGCATTAGAGCAATCCTCCCTAGCCAATAAAGGATTTACGCTTTTAAATCAAAAAGAACGCATTTTACCCTATGTGTTGGAATTACTTGGCGTATTGACCCAAGACGAAAAATATGCGCTAGAACCCGATTTTTTAATGGAAATGATGGACTTAAATGAAGCTTGGATGGATGCGGACGAAGACAGTGCTAAAAAGGCCATTTTTGATCAAGTAGAGCAAATAAAAAAAACAATTTATGCCCCTATTCAACCTTATATGGAAATGGATCAGGTCAATTCTATTTCCCAAGAAGCAATGCTGCAAATAAAGGATTACTATTACAAGAAAAAATACCTTGACCGTATTTTGGAAGATTTCCATCATTAATGTAATATTGCACCCCGCCGAGCACTCAGGTGCAACTATGCCCAGATGGCGGAATTGGTAGACGCGCTAGACTCAAAATCTGGTTATCGCAAGGTAGTGCAGGTTCGATTCCTGTTCTGGGCACAAACCCTGTCACGAAAGTGACAGGGTTTTTTGTTTCGAGGCTGTGTCAAAAGCTTGCTTTTGTAAACAGATGAGAAGCAAAAAACCAGCAGCTGCGAAGCAGTTGCGAAAGGGTTTGAGTACGCCCGGCATTGTAGGAACTACAAAACGAAGTTTTGTGAATCCTGCGAAGTCGGCAGTCCTGCGATCCCTCATCTCCCATTCCACCAAACTTTCTTATATTTAAAGA